>NZ_JBQXFW010000007.1:0-119945 GCF_052615405.1 Lactobacillus sp. PSON
CGGCATTAAGTCAATTGCATTGCGCTACTTTAATGTAGCAGGAGCTTCAAGTGATGGCACAATCGGTGAAGATCACGGTCCTGAAACTCACCTTATTCCTAACATTTTAAAGAGTGCTATTGCAGGAGATGGAAACTTTACCATCTTTGGTGATGATTATGATACTAAAGACGGCACCAATGTCCGCGACTATGTTCAAGTAGAAGACTTGATCGATGCCCACATTTTGGCACTTAAGCATGTTATGAAAACTAACAAATCTGATGTCTTTAACTTAGGGACTGCACAAGGGTATTCTAATTTAGAAATCTTGGAAGCTGCTAAGAAAGTTACTGGCATCGACATCCCTTATATCATGGGACCACGCCGCGGAGGCGACCCTGACAGCTTAGTAGCTGATTCAACTAAAGCACGTGAAGTTTTAGGTTGGAAGCCAAAGCATGAAAATGTCGATGATGTTATTGAGACTGCCTGGAAGTGGCATAAGAGCCACCCAAAGGGCTATGAAGACAAGTAATTAAACACTTTTTACTAATAAAATCAAATATTATTTTCTCCCTCAAAAAAGGCTAGTAGTAAAAAACTACTAGCCTTTTTCTTTGTTAACTAATTCTTACCAATTAATTTATTAAAGGTTTCATTAGTATTAATAACAGCTTCCATCATGCTATTTACCCATTTATTGAGTTTTTCTTCGTCATACTCATCAAGACCAACATCCGCAATATCAGCAATTCCGTTGTTATATCTCACCAATTCTTCAACCAAAGCTTGGGCAAAGTCCTTAGTATTACCATAAAAGTTTTCAATATACTTATCAACATTTTCATACGAACTTGTAATATCAGTAAAAGTACCTACAGATTTGCTAAAAATATCATTTAAATTTTTAACATCTTCTTCGTTAGGAACCGTAATCTCTTCAGAATTACCGATCTGTTCGTTTAACCTAACAGCAATATCATTTAAAACTAAATGATAATTATATAGCTGATTAAGCATCTTTACACTACGAGCATCACTTGCTTGAAATTCAACATTAATAGAATCTTCTGCCATAAAAACTCCTCTTTTCTATAACCTTTTAATTTATTTTACCCTAATCTTCTACTTCCTACAAAAAAACATTGATTTTTTACAATCAATGTATCTTTAATAATATTAATCTGTATATTTACCATCATCTTTAACAAATAAAGCAACAATAAATCCAATTATTGCCAAAATAATTGTAAAGTAAATCCCATAGTGTACACCATTAGTAAATTTAAAAGCACTAGAACCATTAATTGAATTCTTACCAATTGTCAAGAAACTAGTAACAACTGCTGTAATAACTGCTCCGACAATTTGTTGTAAAGTATTCAAAATTGCGGATCCATCTGCTGATTCAAGTCCTTTTAAAGTATTCAAAGCAGATGTTTGTGATGGTGAAAGCGCAAGTGGTGCACCAATCATTACTACAATGTGAGCCAAAATTACATACCAAATTGGACTATTCGTACTTACAAAAGCAAATAATCCTGCTCCAATTGCTGCAATCAAGAAGCCTATTCTCGCTGGCCACTTTGCACCAAAATTATCATAAAGTCTTCCTGCAACAGCTGATGTAGCAGCTGTAACCAAGCCACCTGGAAGCATAATTATTCCAGTCATTGCTACAGAAACTAATAATCCGTTTTGTAAATATTGTGGTAAAAGATATTGAATTGATAAATTAACACCAAAGTCAATCATAATCAAAATTGCACCTAACATGAAATTTTGATATTTGAATACTCGTAAATTTAATACGGGATTCTTAATTGTAAGTTGACGCTTAATGTACCAAGCTAGTGCAATAATACCAACTATTAATAAAACAATAACTTGAGCTGAACCCCAACCAGAATGGCTTGCGGAACTTGCTCCTGCAATTAGCCCTGAAAATGCAATAACAGATAAAACAATTGATAAAAAGTCAATCTTAGTTTTTGTAAGTTTATTAACATTTTTAACACAAGGAATAGCAATAATTAAGGCTATTACTAACAAAATTACAAATGAGAAAAATACCGCTTGCCATGATCCAGCAGCCAATATAAATCCGGTTACCACTGGTCCAATTGCTGGAGCAAACATAATTACTAAAGCTAAAATTCCATTAACTGTTCCTAGTTTGCTAGCTGGAAAAATAAGCATTGCAACAGTAAACATTAATGGCAAAATAATTCCTGTTCCAATCCCTTGAATCATTCTACCAATCAAAACCATTGCAAAATTAATTCCAAAACCTGAAATAAGTGAACCTAAAATAAACGCTCCTAAGCCAATAAATACTAATTGACGAGTAGTCAACCATCTTGTAAGTAAGCCTGACAAAGGAAGAAAAATTCCTAATAGCAGCATATATCCAGTTACCAACCACTGAACTGAAGATTCACCTACATTTAAAGCCTTCATAAGCTGAGGCAAGGCAACATTTAGGGCCGTTTCACTAAACATTCCCACAAATGAGCCCAATAATAATGGCAAAATTGTAAGCCATGGATGCTCTACATTCACGCGAGCTTTCATTCCACCATTTTGTGTATTATTCATTTAAAACAAAATCCTCCTTTTTGCGACGTTGATTACTATAACAGAAAAAAATTTTCTTCATAAGTGTTTTTTTAAGTAAGCGTCTCCATTTTTAATAAATAATGCACATTTCTAATTTTTCAGTCATTTTAGACAAAAAAATAAGCCGTCATCAGACGACTTATTTTGGCTAATTAATAGCCCATGTAACGTTCTCTTTCCCAATCTGAAACTGATTGAGTATATTGTGACCATTCAAGTTGCTTAGAATCAATAAAACTTTGTGATAAATGTTCACCAAGAGCATTTTGAATTAATTCATCAGCTTTTAATGCCTTAATTGCATTATGAAGAGTTGATGGAAGCGGCTTAATACCAAGTTTTGCTCTTTCTTCTTCAGTCATTTCAAAGACATTAGAAGTAATTGGGTCCATTGGCATCTTGCCTTCCTTAATTCCTTGAAGACCTGCAGTAAGACATGCTGCAAGAAGTAAGTATGGGTTAGCAGTTGGATCAGCTGAACGCATTTCAAGACGAGTACCAACTTCATTAGCATCAGGAATACGTACAAGTGGTGAACGGTTCTTTGAAGCCCATGAAATATAAACTGGTGCTTCAAAGCCAGGGATAAGACGCTTATATGAGTTAACAGTTGGATTACCAATTGCAGTAATTGCACGAGCATGTTCCAAAATACCATTCAAGAAATGAAGAGCTGTGTCAGATAAGTGGAATTCACCATTCTTGTCATAAAATACGTTCTTACCATCCTTGAAAAGTGACATGTTAGTGTGCATACCATTTCCAGCTTCACCTTGAAGAGGCTTAGCCATAAATGTAGCAAACAAGCCATGCTTTCTAGCAACTTCGCGAACAACCATCTTAAAGGTTTGTACACGATCAGCTGTAGTTAAAGCATCATCAAACTTAAAGTCAATTTCTTGTTGACCATCACCTACTTCATGGTGAGCAGCTTCAACTTCAAAGCCAATGCTTTCAAGAGTTTCAACGATATCACGACGACATCTAGCTCCCTCATCATCTGAAGTCATATCAAAGTATGAAGCATGATCTGGAACTTCAGTAGTCCAATTACCATCTTCTGCTAACTTAAACAAGTGGAATTCAGCTTCAAAACCAATTTCAAAGTCTGAAAAGCCCATATCTGTCATTTCTTTTAAAACACGTTTTAAGTTATTACGTGGGTCACCTTCAAATGGTTCACCATTAGTCTTATGCACTGAACAAATCAAACGTCCAATCTTACCACCACGTTCATCGCTCCATGGAAGAACTGACCAAGTTGAGAAGTCTGGATACAAGACCATGTCACTTTCTTCAAGACGAACAAAGCCATCAATTGAAGAACCATCAAAACGAATATCATTAGTAAGAACCTTGTCAAGTTGACTCTTTGGCACTTCTACGGCCTTAAGAGTACCATTAACATCGGTAAAAGCTAATCTCAAAAAGTGAACGTCGTTTTCTTCAACGCTCTTTCTAATATCATCTGCTGTAACTGTTTTACTCATAATTTTTCACCTAAAAATCAAATAAATGTTAAATTGATCTGGTCCTATTTAGATTTCTCTTTCTCTTTGTAGAACTTGTAAATTATACTAGCAGACCAATTCTAAAATGTCAAATTGGTCTATTGTTTTTTTATAGCCTTTACATTTTCTTAAACAAAATTAAAAAATAAGCAAAATTACTAGTTTAACAATATTTTTAATTACTATTTTTAGTATCAAAAAAGGTTGCCTTAACAGCATTAATTACTGCTAATTTAACATGGGCATAGCTTAGACCGCCTTGCATATAAACTGCATATGGGGCACGAAGTGGACCATCTGCAGAAAATTCAATTGTTGAACCAGATACGAAAGTCCCTGCTGCCATGATAACTTTATCTTCATATCCTGGCATATGATAAGCTTCTGGTCGAACAAAAGAATCAACTGGCGAATTTTTCTGGACTTGTTGCACAAACTTCTGCATTTTTTCAGGATCATTAAAAATAATAGTTTCAATCACATCGCTTCGTTGCTCATCCCAAGCCGGAGTGACATTCATGCCCATTTTGGCAAATAAACTTGCCGCAAAAATCATCCCCTTTTCAGCCATTCCTGTAACATTAGGAGAAATAAAGAAACCTTCATAAAAATCATGCAATTGATTCAATGTTGCTCCTTCATCAGTGCAGCCAGGTGCTGTTAGAGCAATTTTAGTATTTTCAACTAAATCATGCTTCCCTACAACATAACCACCCATCTTGGCAATGCCTCCACCTGCATTCTTGATTAATGACCCAGCCATAAAATCTGCTCCATATTCAGTTGGTTCATGCTTTTCAGAAAACTCTCCATAACAATTATCAATAAAAACTAAACTATTTGGACTTACCTTTTTAATAAAAGCTATCATTTCTTTAATTTGGCTTACTGTATATGTTTTTCGAGTTGAGTAGCCACGAGAACGCTGAATAGCAACAATTTTAGGTTGATCATGTTTCAAAATTTCTTCTGCTTTTTGATAATCTATTAAGCCATCAGAAGTTAACGGAACATATGAAAAATTAATTCCACGCTGAATTAGAGTTCCTTGTTTATTTGGAGTAAGACCAATCACTTCCTGCATGGTATCATAAGGCATCCCTGTTAGATAAGTTAATGTATCTCCAGCAATCAAGTTTCCGCTAAGTGCAGTAAATAAAGTATGCGTACCTGAAACAAACTGAGGACGAACAACTGCATCTTCTGTTTTAAATACATGTGCATAGATTCTATCAAGTTTATCTCTGCCTAAGTCGTCATCACCATAACCGGTTGTTCCATTCAAGTCAGCTTCAGCTACTTCTTCTTTTTGAAAAGCTTCTAAAACTTTTGCCTGATTATAAAAAATCTGCTCATCAATTTCTTTAAACTTTGGAGCAATTTCTTCATCTGCTTCATCTACTAGTTTTTGTAATTTTTCTGGAATATTAATCATTTTGCCACTTCTCCACTCTTTCTAAAATTTTTTCCTCATAATCAGTATCATTTAATGCTTCAAACCATTCTACTGGTAGCTTATTACGAAAATATGTCAGTTGTCTTTTAGCATATCTACGTGAAGAAGTTTTGAGTTGCTCAATTGCCTCTTCTAGAGTTTGCTCTTTTTCAAAATATGGGAAAAATTCCTTATATGCAATAGCCTGTAAAACTTGATATTCTTGCTTGCGATTTTCATAGATAAATTTCGCTTCATCAAGCATTCCCTTTTCCATCATTAAATCAACACGTTTATTAATTCGATCATAAATCTGACTTCTGTTAGAATTTAACCCAATAATTAAATAATCATATCGAGCTTCAATCTTTTTCTGCTGTTCAGAGAACTTTTTACCAGTACGATCGATTACTGTCAATGCACGTAAACTCCGACGGTAATTTGCAACAGGAATTTTTTCGGCAGCTTTTGGATCTTTAGTATTCAATTGTTGCCATAACTTTTCTGGACCATTTTCATTTAAGTAATCTTCCCATTTCTTAGTAATGCTAGTTTCTTCTGGAGTTTTCTCTCCTAGCTGCATTTTATTTAATAATGCATTTACATAAAATCCCGTTCCACCAACGATAATTGGTAATTTATTCTTTTTGGAAATTTCATCGATTGCTTTAGTAGCTTCATCAACAAAATCTTTAACTGAATAAGGCTGAAAAACCGACCTTGTATCTACTAAATAATGCTTAACCTTATTTTGTTCTTCTGTAGTTGCTTTGGCAGTTCCAATTGCTACTTCTTTATATACTTGCATGGAGTCTCCCGAGACGATTTCTCCATTCAATTTTTGAGCTAATTTAATAGCTACGTCAGTTTTGCCAACTGCAGTTGGACCAACTATGGCTAATACTTTTTGCATAACTTCCTTTTCCTTTTTAGACAAAAAGCACGTATGAAAAATATTCAACGTGCTTTTTTAATTAATATTTAGATGCTTTAGTGCGTCCCTTCCAGTTTTCAAAACCATCCTTTAACCAATGAATAGAAGTAAAGCCCTTCTTTTTCAAAAATCTTCCAGCTCGAAGCGTAACTGTCAAAGAATCTGAATAAAGATAAACTGGTAAATCTGGACGTAATTCCGTGTAATTGTACTTAAGCATAGTATATGGTAAATTACGCGCCCCATCAATATGCTTACGTTTAAAAGGTGCCTTTTCACGTAAATCAACGATTTGGGCTTTTCTCATACCTTCTTTAAATTCTTCATTAGTAAGAGCTCCACCAATACGTTTAGCTTGAATCTTATTCCAAGCCCAAACACCTGCAATGGCAAGAATAATAACTAATAAGACGGCATCTAAAATATATAAAAATGTCATGAGGATCTACTCCTTAAAAAAATCTATATTATATATGATACCGCTAAAAAATATTAGATTCCATGATTTTTAGGGTCTTTTTCTTTTTTAGCTTCAATTTCATGTTCATGATTCAAAACAAGCTTAGCCATCATGTAATCATGTTTATCAATTAGTCCTGCTCGATTAATATTATCAAGTTCAATTGCCATTAACTCAATATCCCAAATCCGCTTACCAACATGAACTAAAATACCATATTTTTTCAATAGCTGTTGCACATCATATAGAGTCTTCATTAGAATTTAATTACCATTCCTGTTCTAACAGTCAATACAACATAAAAAATCAATCCAGCTGCCGCTAAGACGCGCCACTTAGTATTGTATTTCTTCATAGTTCTATCACCTAGTACAATTGCAAGTAAAAATCCTGCAATGAAACCACCAATATGGCCTTGAATATCAATATTAGGCGCAAATAAATCAAGCACGATATTGATAATAGCTAAAACAAAAGCTTGTCTACCCAAATAGCTAATAATTGGATTATTCATATTACGTACACCAATTGCAGTCATTGCACCAAATAATCCAAAAAGAGCAGTAGAAGCCCCAGCACTTATTGTGGTATCACTTCCAAGTGATAAGCTTAATAAATTACCGCCAATTCCAGACAACAAATATAAAACCAAAAATCGCAAATGCCCTAACATTGGCTCCATATATTGTCCCATATAATAAATAATGACAGCATTTGAAACTAGATGTAGTACACCAATATGTAAAAATTGAGCAGTAAACAAACGCCACCATTGATGTCCTGCTACCACTGCATAGTTTTGCATAGCACCCATTTTCATTAGAGTATAACTATTTTCTGAGCCACCCATAAAAATTTCGCCAATAAATACAGCGAGCAGAACAATCAAAATGCCAAAAGTAACATAAGTATCAGTGAAATTTATTTTTCGGTTCATAAAATCCTTCTAATCAATAATTTTATTTGGAGTAATAATTACGTCAATTGGAATATCAGTATTCTCAATCTTCCAAGCAGCTCTTTCAAAAGCCATTTGAGAATTAACAAGCGCAACGGTTTTTGTAGGATACTTTGCCAAAAATCGGTCATAATATCCTCCACCAAAACCTAACCTTGCGTGAGTGCCTAAATCAAAAGCAAGTCCTGGTACAATGACCAAATCAAGCTGATTATTTATCTTGGCATTTTTATCAATTACTTCATCAACGCCAAATTTGGATTTTCCAAGATGACTTTGATAAGTATATTGCAAAAAATCTTGTGAATGTTCTAGATCATCATTAGCACGAGCAAGATAAACATCTTTTCCTTCTTCCCATAATCTAGCAATTAATTCTGAAGTATCTACTTCAATTGGCAAAGAAGAAGTTACTCCAATTGATTGACTATTTTTCCATAAGTCTGTTTTCATTAAATTTTCAAGTAGAAGTTGATCTTCTAACTTTTTTTCATCTTTATCCGCAAAGGCTTTAAGTTTTTCTATTTGTAATTTACGTAAATCTTGTTTATTCATTTTTCACCAATGCATATAACAAAAATAGCAGGCACATAGACCTGCTACTTCGGGTTTATTACTTAGTTTCACGGTGAAGTGTTACGTGTCTTTCAACAGGGCAATACTTCTTCAAAGCTAAGCGTTCTGGATGCTTACGCTTATTCTTCTTAGATAAGTAACTTCTGTCACCACATTCGGTGCATTCCAAAATGATGTTATCTGCCATTTCTTTCACCACCTACAATTTTTATTCTGACTGTATTAGAATAGCATTTTTCTGGACATTTTACCAGTCTTTTTTCTTACTTATGTAACTTAAAGTAATCTTCAACCATTGCTTTTGCTACTTGAAGAGTATAACTACCTTCTAAATCAGGGTCAAGTCCTGGAAATACCACAGCAATTGCTAATTTTGGATTCTTAGATGGAGCATATCCTACAAAAGTAGCGTTAATAAGTTCTGGTGGATTCTTTCTATTAGGATTATCTGGATCATAGTAGAAAGTTTGAGCAGTACCAGTTTTACCTGAAATTGATGGTTTTACGTCCTTCAATTTATGAGCAGTACCCCAACCGTTAGTTCCGTGAACTACACGGTAGAATCCATCACGAACCACATCAAGTTCATCTTGCGTCCAAGGAATCTTTTGTTGGACATTTGGTGTTTTATTATAATCAATATAAATCTTATTACCATCTGAACTAGTCTTACCAACCGATTGAACTACATACGGTTGCATACGGTAACCACCATTAGCAATTGTTGAAACATACTGAACTAACTGGATTGGAGTGTAAGCATCATAGTTACCATATGCCAAGTCAAGTACAGAACCTGATAAAATTTGTCCTTTATCATTAAAGGATTTACCTTGAATACCTGAAACTTCTCCTGGTAAATCAACGCCAGTTTTTTGTCCTAAACCAAACATATTAAAGTTTCTACGTAAAATTTCAAAAGCATCACTTGGCATATGAATATAGGTTTTAGGAACATACTTAGCCTTTACCCATCTTAAAGCCAATTGCATCATATAAATGTTACTTGAAACTTCCAACGCACTTGGAGCATCTAATGAACTAAATGTACCTACAGGGTAGACTGATTTTTTAACAGGGGAACCTGGTAAATAAATTGCTGTATCAGGCATAGTATTATTTGTTGGTGTAATAATATTATTAATTAAACCACCAGAAACAGTAGCTCCTTTAACAACTGATCCCATAACAAAAGATTGATTAATTGCACCTAGTGCGTTATCAGTTATCTTATTTGTTTTAGGGTTTCTATTCAAACCAGCAATTGCCAAGAGAGCTCCAGTTTTTGGATTCATTGCAATTGCATAAGCTCCGTTAGAATACTTAGCTGCACCAGCATTTAAAGCTGAATTATAAACACTCTTTAAAGTCGATTGAACTTCTTTTTGATATTTAGCATCAATTGTAAGCATCAAACTTGCACCTGCTTGACCCTTATAAACACTTTTGGTTTGCTGAATATCTCCATTTGCTTTAGTTTGAACTTCACTAGTTGACTTAGTACCTTTTAAAAGAGGCTCGTATTCTTCTTCTAAATAAGAAGTACCTACACGATCATTTCTAGAATAACCTTGAGTTAAATAATATTGTAAGTTGTCACTAGGTAAACCTGATTTTTCAGTAGAAACAGAACCTATGATACTTTGAATTGAAGACCCATTTGGATAAGAACGCTGCCAATCTGTACCAATACCTACACCTGGAAGATCTGATAAGTGTTCACCTACTTGAGCAATCTCTTTATTTGTCAAACCTTTATTTTTGATATAAATTGTTGACAAGGTGTAAGCACCAGAAATTTTATTAAAAATCATAGCAGCTGTTTTTTGTCTTTCAGTTAATTTAATATTTTGTTTTTTAACTTGATTATCCAAGTTTTGATTTATTTGAGCTTGAGTTAATTTATCACTATCTTTTTGAGCAGCTGGTAGTTTTGCCAGTTCTTCTTTGGAATTAACCGGATCAGCCAAATAATAATCTATTGTCTGCTGCTCGGTCGGTTTTTCATCAGTAATTTTTATATAATTACTCAAAGCGTTCGAAATCTTGTATACTTGTTCAGACGAAGTCGATGCACCTTTAGTATAAGTAATGGCATTATTAGCTTTATTACCTACTAAGACGCGCCCCTTAGCATCATACATGACGCCACGGGGAACTTGACTTGAAACAACTGTCGAATCAGACTTTTGGACTTCAGACTTGAAGCGTGACCCATATGCCAGTTGCAAATATGCAAGTTGACCAATAAGAGTTGCAAAAAGTATGAAGATAATTCCAAGAATGATTCTCATTCTAATTGGTGTTGAGGCCTGTTTATTTGAACCAGTGCCACTGTTTTTTCTAAAATAATTCACGTGTTATCTTCCCTCACTAAACAGAAACATTTTAACAAAAAGTACCTAACAATTCTATAATCTATAAGGAGCTTTGATAAATTTTAATATGATTCAACAAAAATTTAAAACTTTATTTTTTAATTTATTCAACAAAAAAACTATCTTTTATTATTGTAGTTTCTTCATTCCGTTTTTTGCCTTTTTTGGCTATTTTTTACTAAATAATTGTAACATTTTAACCGTTGATCTTGGTCAGCAATATATTGATTTTTTTGCTTTTTTAAAGCATAGCTTTACTTCTCCTTTAAATTTTATTTATAGCTTTCAAAATGGACTTGGTTCATCTATGTTAGCTACAAGTAGTTATTATTTACTTAGCCCATTTAATTTATTATTTATCTTTTTTAATTCAAAAAATCTTCCAAGTGCGGTTTTATTAATTATCTCTTTAAAAATCAGCTTTTGTGGGTTTAGTAGTTTTTATTATTGGAACAAGAAAAATAATAAATTTGCTGCACTTGGTGCAAGTTCAGTATATGCACTTTCAGGCTATATTATTGCAAATCATTTTAACTTAATGTGGTTAGATTCAGCAATTCTTTTGCCTTTTCTTATTCGTGCAATTGATAAAAATTTAAACAAACAAAAAAATCATTTGATTTTAGTAACTTTTTTATTATGGTTTACTAATTTTTATACTGGATTTATGGCATTGTTTTTTGGCTTTTTATATTTTCTAAGTCAAATTTATTTTTTCAATGACAAAGTCAAACTTTTTTTAAATTATTTAAAAAATAGTATCTCTGGGTCATTTTTGGCTTCATTCACATTATTGCCAACATTTTTTGAAATGCTAACTGGAAAAGCAACTACTAGCACTGATTTTTCATGGGGATTCCAATTTGCTCCTTATGAGCAAATTTTAAAATTAAGTGATGGCGCCTATAATTTTCAAGAGATGGAATCCGGTCTCCCTAATATTTTTATTACAATGCCATTTTTACTTTTAGTAATAGCTTATTTCTTAAGTAAAAATATCCCTTGGAAAAATAAACTTTCTAATGGAGTACTATTCATATTTTTAACAGCATCTTTATTCTGGACACCATTAGTTTTACTTTGGCATATGGGACAATTTCCAGTATGGTATCCTGGACGTTTCAGTTTTATTTGGATATTTTTTGCACTCAATTTAGGTATGATATTTTTGCAAGAAAAAACTCCTCTTCTTTTATGGCAAAAAATATTTATTACTCTCATTGCACTATCTCTAATAATTTATTGGACATTTAATCAAGAAAATTCTTCTTATATAACCCATACAAATTTAATTATTTCTGGACTTTTCTTAATAGCTGGAATTTTATTTCTCACTTTTATTTATGGATATAGTAAATTTAGTGCACAATTTCTTGCTACAAGTGTAATTTTAGAAATTATAATTAACATGATTTTGTCTTTAAATAATCTTTCCTATCAAAAAAATACTGATTATCAAAATTTTACCCAAAATACTACTAATTTAACATCATATTTAAATAAATACGATTCAGAATTATATCGCACAGAAAAAACTTTCTATCGTTCTGACGATGATCCATTCACCGCCAACTACAATGGAATTACTAATTTTAACTCTATTAGCAATCAAAAAGTATTAACACTTTTAGCTAATTTAGGGTATCTTCATAATAGTAATTCTTATACTAATTTTGGTGGAACTCTATTAACTGATGATTTACTTGGAATTAGATATTATATTGAGCCCAATTACGTTGCTGAAAATATTAAAAAATCACAAAAAATGTCCTTTAATAATCTTAACCACCGTTTAGATTTAGACAACTACCATTTAGTACATGAATTTCCTCAGTTACTTTTGCTTAAAAATGCTAACACACTTCCATTAGCGTTTTTAACCAACTCGCAAAATCACAAACCACATCTTTTCACGAATGCTCCAATAACTAATCAAGAACGACTATATAGATATATAACTAATAATGATGAACAACTTTTTACCAGAATTATCCTTCCAAATGGACAACTGACGAATTTAAGTGAAACTCCCGGCAACTGGATGGAATATTCTAAGAAACAGAAAACTAAAGCAAGTAAAATCAGCTTCAATATAAAACTTAAAACTAATGACTCATATTATCTTGAATTACCTGCCACTTTAAGCGCACAAGATTGCAGTCTTTTTGTTAACGGCGCTGAAATAGTTATGGAAACTCGTGACAGCCAAGCTAGACTAATTAATGTGGCTAACAATCAAAAAGGACAAAACTTACATATTGTATTTAATCCTAAAAATCCTACTCTAAATCTCTCTGAGCTTAGTCTATGGCACTTACAAACCCAAAAATTAAATAAGTCAATGCAAGAATTTAATAAATATCAACCTAAAATCAAGCAAATCAATCCTATAGTTTTATCTGCTTTTGTCAAAACAAAAAAGTCAAAAACTCTAGCTACAACTATTCCTTATAGTAAAAATTGGCTAGTTTTTGATAATGGTCATCTATTAAAATTGCAATCATTTGTAGATACTTTTTTAAGTGTGCATATTAATAAAGGCAGCCATCAAATTATCTTTGTCTATATTCCTTTTGCATTAATTGTTGGACTATTTTTATCTCTAATTACTCTAATAATATTAAGAAAGACAAAAGTTTAGTACTTGATAACGCTAACAAAACAAATTTTACTAGACCTAGAACATTGTTTTGTAATAAAATGTATACGTTCACAATAAATTTAATATGGAAAGAAGATTAGTTATGACTCTTAAATACCAAATTGGTGTCGATGCAGGTGGTACTCACTCTACTGCTATTGCTTATGATTTAGACGGTAAGGAACTTGGACGCGCAGAAAGCGGTCCAGGTCAAATTAATACTGATTATGAAGCGGGTATTAATAATATTGCTAGTGCAGTAAATGAATTATTAGATAAAATTGACGGCGATTGTATGCGTGTTCTTGCAGGTATCTCTGGACTTTCAGTTGTTGGTAACGCACCAGAAGTAGCTGCAACAATTTCTTCAAAAATCAATAATCTACCAACTCGTGCAATTACAGACTCACTTTTAGCTCTTTATA
Source organism: Lactobacillus sp. PSON (assembly GCF_052615405.1). NCBI lineage: Bacteria > Bacillati > Bacillota > Bacilli > Lactobacillales > Lactobacillaceae > Lactobacillus > Lactobacillus sp. PSON. Next base: position 13,920 of record NZ_JBQXFW010000007.1, read on the forward strand.
GTGGTCTTGAAGGTGATGACGGTGCTTTAGTTATTGCTGGTACTGGTTCAGTATTTAATGGCCTTCAAAACGGTCACCTTATTGCTGTTGGTGGTTATGGTGCTATTTTAGGTGATGAAGGTAGTGGTTATGCAATTGCTAAAAGTGCTATGCAATCTGCCCTTCTTAGCTGGGACAAGCGTGAAGATAACGCTCTTATTCCAATGTTTACTAAGCTTTTCGGTGTTGAACATATGGATGAATGTAATGCTAAATTCTATAAGATGGCTAACTCAGAAGTAGCTTCAATGGCTGTTCATGTTGCAAAGCTTGCCGATAATGGCGACCCTGATGCAACCAAGATTATTGAAGAACAAGCTCATCTTTTAGCACGTGATATTATTATTGGTCTTGACAGATATGAAGATCCTAAGCCAATGAAGATTGCATTAACTGGTTCAGTTTTAGCTAATAATGCTATGATGCGTGGTTTAATTGAAGATGAAGTTAAAGCTAAATACCCAGATGCTATCTTCTCAGTATCAAATGGTGAAAATGCTCGTGGCGTAATGTACGATAAGAGTAAAGACTATCGTTACTTCACTAACCACGAAGACCGTTAATTGTTAATTAATGTAAACAAAAAACATGGTGAAAAAATCACCATGTTTTTTGTTTTGTAAATTATTTATCTGCTTAAATCTTCTAAGTGTTGCTTAATTTTATCAGCTGAACTTTCAAGTTTTTCATGTTCATCACTTGTTAATTTAAGTTCAACTAATTCTTCAATTCCATCACGACCAATGATTGCTGGATAGCCAATGTATGTCTTAAATTCTGGATTATAAACTGATACTGGTGCATAAAGTCTTGCATCACTAAAAACAGCTTCAACTAATTTTACTGCACAAGTAGCAATTGCGTAACTAGTATAACCTTTACCATTTGCTACAATAAAAGAGTTTTTATTTGATTGTGCACTAATTTTTTGTTGTTGATCTTCTGTAAACAATTGCAAGGCCATCTTGTTATTCACTCTTACAGTTGACCAAGCAGTAAACTGTGAAGAACCATGTTCTCCTAATACTAATCCTTCAACATTACGAGGATCTTGCATCAATTCTTCCCCTACAATTCTTTGCATTCTAGCAGTGTCAAGGAAAGTTCCTGTACCAAATACACGATTCTTTTTAAGACCAGTAGTTTCTTGTAAAATTGAAGTTACTGCATCACAAGGATTAGAAATATTAATTAAAACCCCATGAAAACCCGAGTCTTTAATCTTTTCACCGACTTCACGAGCGTTTTTGGCGTTTAAACTAAATTCACCAAAACGATCATTATTTTTTACACTAGCTGCAATATCACCAAATGCAGTTACAATAATATCTGCATCCTCTAATGCATCCCAATCTTGTTGAATAACATTTACATAATAATTATTGCGAGCTAAAGTATCATGTAAATCATTATATTCTGCATTTACCTTATCTTCATTTTTATCAAATAAAACTAAATCATCGACAATTCCATGAGTAAACAATGTATAAGCAACAGTTGCACCTACATGTCCCATTCCAATAATTCCAACTTTTCTCATAATAGTTTCCTTTCTAACTTACATAAATAATAAAAAATGGACAAGGTTCACCCTTGTCCATTTTTTTAAGCCTTAACTTCATTAATAACTACGTCAAACTTACCACCTGGAGTAGTAATGGACACAGTTTCACCCTTCTTCTTACCTAAAAGAGCTTTAGCAATTGGTGAATCATTAGAAATCTTACCATTCAATGGATCTGATTCATCACTACCTACAATAGTGTAAGTCTCTGGGTCATCTTCTCCAACTTCAGTATAAGTAATAGTTTTACCAACTGCTACTTCATCAGGTGCTACTGCATCAGCATCAACAACTTGTGCATACTTAAGCATTTCTTCAACTTGGGCAATACGGTCTTCCAAGTGACTTTGTTCATCCTTAGCTGCATCGTATTCTGAGTTTTCAGATAAATCACCATATGAACGAGCTACCTTAATACGTTGAATAACTTCAGGACGCTTAACTAACTTTAGATCTTTTAATTCTGCTTCAAGTTTTTCTTTACCTTCAGCAGTCATTGGAAATGATTTTTCAGCCATAAATTATTCTCCTTAGAAATTGAAATTAATAATTCTTTATGCACTGATAGATGATATTAGTTTAGACTAAGATTGTCAACTACTAACGGATTTTTGCTTCAAGATCATTCTTGAGAGCTACCATAATATCATCCATTGCCTTATTTACAACTTCATCTGTTAATGTATCCTTTTCATTCAAGAAGGTCAAGTTATAAGCTAAACTCTTCTTATGAGCTTCAATATGATTACCTGCATAAACATCAATCACCTTAAGGCTAACTAGATACTTACCACCATTAGATTTAATAACATTTTCAATATCTTGGTTAGTAACGTCTTTGTTTACTAAGATAGAAAGGTCACGTTCAATTGCTGGGAATTTTGGTGCGGCTTTAGCAGTCATTCCCTTAGTAAGCATAGGAATAATAGTATCCAAATCTAATTCATAACCATAGATTTCACTTCCACGCGTTGCTTTTTCAAACATGGTAATTCTATGAGCAATCATACCAATCATTCCAACATATTGCTTATCAATATAAATTGCTGCAGTTCTAGTTGGATGCATACCCGGAATTTGTGCAGCTTGATATTCTATTCTATTTTCATCAATACCAATTGCAGTAAATAAATTAGTTAATTGACCCTTAACAAAGTAGAAATCAACTTTTTGATTTACATGTTGCCAATTATCTGTAAAAGTATTGCCAGAATAAAGTGCAGCTAAGTGTTCATGTTCATTGAAAGTACCATTTTCAAAATCATAAACACGACCTTGCTCATAAAGAGCCAATTCTTTTTGTTTACGAGCCATATTGTAACTAGCCGCATCCATCAAACCGGTCATCAAGTTTTCACGCATTGCGCTTCTGCTTGAATTAAGTGGCATCTCAACTTCAACTAATGGTTTTTGATCCTTGGTATAACGAAGAGCTTTTTCTGGTGAAGTAAGTGAGTAAGAAATTGCTTCCATTAAACCTTGTCCTTCAACAATTTGCTTCATTCGACGCATCATCTCTTCAGTTTCTGAATAGCCACCGTGAGTTTCTGCAAGAAGAGGTTGAGTTGATTCCAAATTATCATAACCATAAATTCGTCCAACTTCTTCAACTAAGTCCGCTGGAATAGAAATGTCCCATCTTCTATTAGGAACATTAACAATTAATTTACCATTGTCAATTTTTGCTTCAAAATTCAAACGATTAAAAATTTCAAGCATTTCATCATTTGAAATTTTAGTTCCTAAAACTTTATTAATGTAATCTGGAGTTGTCGTAATGACTACTGGTTCACGCTTTTGATCACTTGCTTTAATAATACCTTCTTCAATTGTAGCTTCAGCATCATTTCTTAATAAAAGAGCAGCCATATTAATAGCCTTTTCGGTATTGTCCCAGTTTACGCCTTTTTCATAGCGACTTGAAGCTTCTGTACGGTTAGCATGACGAAGGGCAGATTTTCTAACTAAAGTTGGATCAAAAATTGCTGATTCTAAAATTACATCAGTAGTATCATCAGTAATTTCTGAGTTAAGACCACCCATTACTCCAGCCATCATTACTGGCTTTTCACCATCAGTAATAACAATATCGCGTTCATCTAAATCAACTTCTTTATCATTTAGAAGAGTTAATTTTTCACCTTTATTTGCTTTTCTGACTTCAAGCTTACCATTTTCAAAAGCACGTGCATCATAAGCATGCATTGGTTGACCAGTTAAAAGCATTACATAATTAGTCACGTCCACTACATTATTAATTGGACGAATACCTGCATTCCAAAGTCTACGTTGCATCCAAAGTGGACTTTCTGCTACTTTTACCCCAGTTAATTTACGTAAGTAGAATTTAGGGGCAAGTTTTTCATCAACAGTTGCAGCAAGTTGATTACTCCAAGGAGTGCCGTCTTCTTTTAAAACAACTTCTTCAATCTTAGGCTTTTGTTCAACAATTGCACCAACTTCATAAGCTGCACCTTCCATTGATAAAGTATCAGCACGATTAGGAGTAATATCAAAATCTAAAATGTAGTCATTCATGCCAAGTGCATCATAAACTTCTTCACCAGGCTTAACATCCGCATCTTCTGGGAAAACAAAAATACCGTCAGCATATTTTTCAGGGACAACACTATCGCTAAAGCCAATTTCTTGTAATCCACAAATCATACCATTACTCTTGATACCGCGGATTTTACCACGCTTAATTTTTTCATTACCGGCAATTCTTGCACCATGAAGAGCAACAATAACATTTTCTCCAGCAGCTACATTAGGAGCTCCGCAGACGATTTGAATTGGTTCTTCTTCACCAATATCTACCATACATCTATGTAAGTGAGTACCTTCTACTGCTTCACATTCTTCAACATGACCTACTACAAGTTTTTTAAGACCTTCGGATGGATGAATTACATCAGCAATTTCAACACCTGTACGGGTAATTTTTTCAGCTAAATCTTTTGGATCTTCATTTAAATCAAGAAAATCTTGTAACCAATTGTAAGAAACTAACATTAATTTCCCTCCTTGCGGAATTGTTCTAAGAAACGAACGTCATTAGTGTAAAAGTCACGAATATCGTCAATGCCATACTTCAAAATAGCAAAACGATCAAGTCCAAGACCAAATGCAAATCCACCATAAACGTTTGAATCAACACCAGCATTTTCTAAAACATTAGGGTGAACCATACCAGCTCCTAATACTTCAATCCAACCAGTGTACTTGCAGACAGGACAACCTTTACCATCACAATTAAAGCAAGATACATCCATTTCAACTGATGGTTCAGTAAATGGGAAGTAACTTGGACGAAGACGAGTTTCACGATCTTGACCAAATACATGTTTAGCAATCATGTCTAAAGTTCCCTTAAGATCACTCATAGTAACATTTTTGTCAATTACTAAACCTTCCATTTGCATGAATTGATGTGAGTGAGTCGCATCATCATCATCTCTTCTATATACCTTACCTGGACCTACCATCTTAAGAGGACCTTTAGAAAAATCATGCTTTTCTAAAACTCTAGCTTGATCACCTGAAGTTTGGGTTCTGAGCAAGTTTTCATTATCAATATAAAATGTTGCTTGCATATCACGTGCTGGGTGATCTTTTGGCAAGTTCATCATTTCAAAAACATAGTGGTCAGTTTCAATTTCTGGGCCTTGCACAACTTTATAACCCATTCCGATGAAGTAACTTTCCAAATCATCCAAAATAATATTAATTGGGTGTTTTGAACCAAGGTGAGCTTTTCTACCAGGCAAAGTTACATCAATTTTTTCTTCTTCAAGGCGCTTTTTAATAAGAGCTTGAACAATACTTTCCTTTGCCTCATCTAACTGAGCGTTAAATAAATCACGTAATTCATTAACTTTTTGTCCAACTTCTCGACGATTTTCAGGTGCAACTTCTTTCATCGAGTGCAAAATTTTAGTTAGTTCACCTTTTTTACCAACAAGCTCAACACGAACTTCATTTAACTTCTTTTCATCAGTAGCCTTTTTAATATCATTAAGGCCCTCTTCCTTAAGTTCTTTTAACTTATCAAATAAGTCCATAAACATTTCCTTTCAAATAAAAAAAGCTTCATCCCAAATAGGGACGAAGCTTCGCGGTACCACCCTTGTTTAGGTGCATAAAAACACCTACACTCAAGATTTCGATAACGGTGAAATACCGGAATTGATTAGATTCTACTCCCAAGATGAAATTCACAGACTCTTCTTAAGTTTTCCTTTCAGCTAATTAAAAAACCTCTCTGAATAAGAATCATCTGCTACTAGTCTTGATCTTAGTAATTAAATAATAGGATACGGCTTTTTTCTAAAATGTGCAAGTCTTTTTAGACCCACTTATCTGCCCAATTATGAACTTGATCAAAAACAGGCTTCAAATCATTTCCTTTTTTAGTCAAACCATAAGAAATAATTCCTGTTTCAGAAACGCTTCTCTTAACGATTCCTTCTCCTTCAAGTTCCTTCAGTCTTTCAACTAAAACTCTATCAGAACATGCATTAATACAATGTGCTAAATCTTTAAAACGCATATCTTGCGCATCACACAAGGAACTAATAATCAAACCATTCCATTTCTTGCCAATGATTTGAAAGGCATTAATGAAATGTCCACATAATTCATAGTTTTCAGGTTTACAGCCATCTTTAGCCTTTTCTTTTACTGTTTGAGACATAACAAATTCCCCCTAATAACCCAAATTTTAGCTACTAAAAATAGAATATAAATCTATATACTTATTATAAGTAATTTACTTACTTAATACAAGTGCTATGCTAGGCAAAATGATAAATCATTATGCCTGCAGCCACTGCCGCATTTAATGATTCAGCCTGACCCTTAATTGGAATATACAACTTTTCATCACTCATTTCACTAATCAAATCACTAACACCATGAGCTTCATTGCCAATTACTAAAGCAAGCTGGGACACTTTTTCAAAGTCAGACAATTCTTTAGCTGTTTTATCTAGCATACTTGCATAAACCGGTATACCATTTTCTTGAAAATCAGCAATAACTTGACTCAAATCTCTCTTAATTAAATCAATGTGAAATTGACTACCTTGCATTGAACGTTGAGTCTTAGGATTGTACAAATCCACACTTTCAGGAGATAAAATTACCCCATCAAATCCTGCTGCATCAGCAGTTCTAATAATAGTCCCTACATTACCAGGATCAGCTAAATTATCTAGCAAGACCCACTTACCATAATTAAATGAAAAGTTTTTTGGCTGATTTATTTTAAGTACCATAAAAATCTCTTGAGAATTTTTAGTATCACTTAAATGTCTAGCAATTGCCTTATTAATTAAAATAACTGTTTTACTAGTTATATCTACACCCATCTTTTCAGCTTTAGAAAGAGCCTCATCTGTACCTAAAAGATATTGAAACTTCTTACCAGACTTTAAAGCCTCTTCAATCAAATGAAACCCTTCAATAATATAAAGCCCACTATCTTCTCTATATTTCTTTTTATTTAACTTTGCTAAATCTTTGATTGTTTTATTATTAACTGAACTTATTTGTTGCATAGGAATCTCCTTCTTCTTAAACTATTTTATAGAAGATTAGATAAAATTAACATAGACAATTTAAATTTGTAATAGAAAAGAGAAATAACAATGAATTTATTTGATAAATTTATAAAAAAAGAAACTCATAAACCTACTGGTGAAGTCGCTGAAACTTGGAAAGCTCTTGTTTCTGGTACTGTTCAAGGAGTTGGATTCAGATGGAGTGTACAAACTTTAGCCCAAGGTATGGGAATCAAAGGTACAGTAAAAAATAATCCAGACATGACTGTAACTATTATTTTACAAGCAAATAAAGGAAAAGTAGACGAATTTTTGAAAGATTTACCTAATAATCTATCTCCTTTTGCAAAAATTACAAATATTGACTTAAAAAGACTGGAAAATGTTGAAAAAATGCATGACTTCCATGTAATATATTAAGAAGTAATATTTTTTTAAGTTAAGATAGAAAATAAGTGGTGATTTATTTCAAAATGAAAAAATTTCGTAAATATGCTAGTCTAATTGCGCTTTTAAGTGTAATTACGATTATTTTATCAGGTTGTTCAGGTGGAAATCCTAATACTAATACTCCACCTCATGGTGGACCTTATGGTTGGATTTTCCAATATATCAGTCTTCCAATTCAAAATATCATGTTACAAGTAGCTCATGCAATTGGTGGGGCTGATGGAGCTGGTTGGGCAATTGTAATTATTACGCTCGTCGTAAGAACTATTCTTTTGCCTTTAATGCTTAGCCAACAAAAAAAGAGTGTTACTCAACAAGAAAAGATGTCACGCTTGCAACCACAAATGAAACTCATTCAAGGAGCAATGAAACATAAAAATATTACTCCTGAACAACAAATGCAGCTTTCAACTTGGCAACGTGAGCTTTATTCTAAGAATAATGTTTCTTTAACTGGTGGAATTGGATGTTTACCTTTGGTTATCCAAATGCCAATTATGATTGGTATTTATCAAGCTGTAGCATACTCTGCAGTTCTTAAACATGCAACATTCTTTGGAATTTCATTAAGTGATAAGTCAGTTATCTTAGCAATTGTCGCAACTATTTTTGCTGTAATTCAAGGTTATATTTCATTAATCGGTATTCCTCAAGAACAAAAGAAGACAATGCAGTCAATGATGTTTATGAACCCAATCATGACTTTATTCTTCAGTTTATCATTCTCAGGAGCTTTAGCTCTTTACTGGGCTGCAGGTAACTTTGTAATGATTATCCAACAATTAATTGTAACTTTCATTATTCAACCTCGTGAAAAGGAACGTATTAATAATGAATTAAAGGATAATCCTGTAGTTGAAGTAGTCACACAAAAGCAAATTGATGATTTATTTAGTAGCCACAGTTCAACTACTGGCAATGATGAAAAAACACATGAATTACATCAAGACTTGCGTAAACGTAACCAAGGTAAACAAAATAAAAACAAAAAATAGCATTTAAAAAATCGCTAGAACTTAGTTCTAACGATTTTTCGTTTATCTTAATTAATTTCTTTTACGTTTTTTACCAATTGCAAGACCAAGTGTAGATGCTAAGGAGGCAATAAGCAATCCCATTAAACCTGTTTTATTAGTTTCTTCAGCACCAGTTTGTGGTAATGTATCTTCATTTGTAGCTACATCATGAGAATTATTTTCAACAATACTACTCTTAGTTGATACAGAAGTTAACTCTGATGTCTTTTTAGCTTCTTTAACATAAGCTGAGGAGTATTGAGATGAAGCATTAACAGTTGATTTCTTTGGATTTTCAATTGTAGGCGCTGTTTCATCTTCTGATTCTAAGTATTCAGTTTCAGATTTATCTGAAGAGTTTGAAGAATTTGAATCATCTGGAATTAAACTTTCATCCTTTGGAGGAATATCTACTGAATCATCTTCTTTTGGTTCTTCTGGAACTGTTGAAGTATCAGGTTCTTCTGGCTCAGCTGGAGTTTCTGGTGTTGGTTCTGGATCTGGTGTTGGAGTTGGTTCTGGATCAGTAGGTTTTTCCGGTTCAGTAGTTGCATCTTTCTTATAAATTACAATGTCATCTTTATTCAAATCATCATTGTAATTATCGTTTGTAACTGTGATGTCATATGGACCTACTTCTAACCTATTCGCCGTATAACCATCAATCTTTGGACTCACCACTACTACAAATGTTTGAGTTGCTGTCCATTCACCATTCCAATTTTCTTCGCCAGTAGCTAAGTTTTTAGTACCACTTTGAGTAAATTTAATCGTTTTAACTACAGTTGGCGCAGCTTCAGTACCATCTTCATAGATGTAATGAATAGTTTGAGTTACGTACTTATCGCGACTAATAGTTTCAGTTTGTGGCGCATTTTTAGTGTAAACTACAATATCAATTTTATCTAAATTATCCTTGTAGTTATCATTTGTAACTTTGATGTTGTACGGACCTACTTCGGCTTTGTTAGCAGTATAACCATCAATCTTCGGACTTGTCACTATTACAAAGTTTTGTTCTGGAGTCCATTCACCATCCCAAGTCTCTTCACCTGTTACTAAATCCTTAGTACCAGTTTGAGTAAACTTGATTTGAACTGTGTAAGTTTCAGCAGCCTTTGTACCATCATCATAAACGTAGTAGATTGTTTGGTTAACTACCTTATCACGGTTGATTGTTTCAGTAGCGTTAGTTTTGTAGACTACAGTATCTACTTTGTCTAAGCTATCATCATAATTGCCATTTGTAACTGTGATGTCATATGGCCCTACCTCTGGAGTATCAGTATGGTAGCCCTTAATGTCTGGGCTGACTACAGTTACAAAAGTTTGAGTTGGAGTCCATTCACCATCCCAAGTAATTTCGCCAGTTACTAAGTCTACGATACCAGTTTGAGTAAATGTAATGGTCTTATTTACAGTTGGAGCAGCTGTTGTACCGTTTTCGTAAATATAATTAATAGTTTGGTTAACTACTTTGTCACGACTAGTACTTTCAGTCTTACGCTTCAAATAAACATACACATGCTTCTCACCTTCCGCAATTGTACCATTAGTGGCTTCTGGATGAACTGACTCAGTAGCTAAAATATAATTTGCACTTAAGTAGTCCCATAATTCATTTTCATAATTATCACCAACTGCTAAATGTTCAATCTTTTGTAAGTAATCATCTAAGTGAATTCCATCTTCTGGAACGAAACTAGTTTGACCACTTTGAGCCTTATCATGCACATCAACATAGTGGATATGAACAGTTCCATTTGCATTTAACTGTAATTTCCCAGGAGTGTAAATAATTGCAATAGGATCTGGAGCTTCATAGACAGGCTTTTCCATATCAAAAGTTAACTTCGGAATCGATGTTGAATAAGTTGCCCATGCAGAACCTAACTTATTGCTGAATCTAATTTTGATGCCATTACCATGAACTTTAAATACCCCTGCACCAAAGATTTCTTTACTCCTATCAGTTGAGTCATCCCACAAACCATATTTGTTGACGATGTCTTCACCCCAGATTTTGATAGCTTCTTCCTTTTTAAGCGCAGTTGTAGTACTTAAAATTTCATTATTTTTATCTGAGTATAAAACATCCCCATTTGGACCTTTGTGAATAGTTACAGAAGATTCTGGTAAGGCAACACCACTACCGCCATGATTAGTTCCATTAATAATTTCAGCTTTTTCAACATAATCATTACCTTCACCCATACTATTTAAAGAGCCTATAGTAATGAATGCTGAATTATCTGCTAAATTAATTAATTTACCTGCAGAATTATATAGCTTCATATCCATGGTTACACCACTACTATTTTTGTAGAAGAAACCATTTGTTGGACAATTACCAAAATAAATTCCGCCTTTATCTGCAGGTTTACCTGTATAATCACTTGACCAATCACTGAAGGTAATAACTATACTTCCAATTTTTTGATCCGCATAACTTGAATTTTGTAAATTACTATAAGTTACTTCAAGAAATTCACCATTAATATTTGGAACTGTTACTTCCCAGAAATTATTTAAAAGTCCATTTAATATACTACCAGAACCCTCTACTACAGATGGGTGCTTACTTACAGCCGAAACTGTAGCATTTTCTTCCTTACCAATTACCAAAGATTGAGATAAATCACCTGGGTCAGTATGAGAATCATCCCAAAGGCCTAACTTTTTAAGCTCTGCAATATAAGCTTCTTTTGCCTCATTATATTTAGCCATATCTTCGTTATATTTATTTTCGGCAAGAGCTAGCTTATCTTGGTACTCTTTTAGAGTTTTACTAATTTCTCTAATTTGGTCTTCTGTATATTCTTTAAGCTTTTCTGTATTAATTTTAATGTCAGCTACAGTTGTATTAAAAACTTTTTCAGGGTCAATTTTATTAACTTCAATTACAACGCCTTCAACTTTAGAAGCTTCATCTAAAATATTATTAAGTTCACTGTTAACTTCTTGGTTAACCTTGTCAACTTCCTCTTTAGCTTCATCATAAGACATTTTAGTCGAATTCTCAGTAGAAACTGCTGGAACTTCTGTAATAGGTGCTTTTTGATCCTGTTTTGTACTTGTTTGAGAATCTTCTTGCGAGAGTGAATTTTCTTCAGCAATTATAGTTTGACTTGTGTTTTCAACTGAAGTATTACTTTCAACTTGAACAGGAAGAACTTGCTCTGTTTGACTCACACTTTCAGTATTTTCTATTGCTGGAGCTTGTGAAGATGATTGCACAACTTGGTCACTTACAGAAACAGATGCTTTTTCGGTTTCTATAGTATTTGCACTACTTGCAGGATTATCAACTACTTCTTCAGTAACTTGTTCTGTTTTATCTGATTGACTTTCTTGAGTCACTTGATTTTCTTGAGCAACTGTATTTTCTTGTTTTAAAGTTGAACTCTCATCAACAGCTGGAGGAGCATCAGCATGCTCATTAGTATTTTCAGTTTGTGCTTCATTAGGTTCAGAAAATTCAACATTTGAAGATGAAGTATTTTGCTCGGTTACATGCTCACTTACGTTGATTTCAGAAGCAGCCACTAGGTGGGCCTTACCCCCCCCATTATGAGAAAAGGCTAGTCCTATCAGCACTGAAGCGGCCCCTACAGCGAGTTTGCGAATTGCATGACGCTCAGTTTTTTCTTCTATTTTACGAATTCTTTCTAAACGATTATTCTTTGAAACCATATTTTTTACCTCATTCTATTAAAAATCCATTCATTTATGACATTGTGTCATTCGATAAATATATATTATGACATAATGTCACTTTATGGAAGTAGTATTTACCTTTCTTAAGCTTTTCTTTATTAATTGTATTTATCATTCAAAAAATACAGCTAATAAAAAATAGGCTTCAAAAGCCAAAATACTTTCAAAACCTATTTATTTACCTTTTTTCTTGTCTTTTTTGATCGAGCTTTTTTAATCTAGCTGCTTCTTTTGCACTAAGAACTGGGAAGCTCAACTTAAATTGACTACCTTGTCCTTGAACTGATTCAACACTAATTGATCCATGATAACTAGTAACTAGTTTCTGGGCAATTGATAATCCTAAACCATTTCCACCTTTTTCACGGGTACGAGCTTTATCCACTCGATAAAAACGATTGAAGATTTTCTTTTGATCTTCTTTAGAAATTCCCTCACCGAAATCTTGAACAATGATATGAACTTCATCATCACTAACTCCAGCAGAGACATTAATTTGCTTAAGATCAGTTGAATATTTAATACCATTATCAATCAAAATTACCAATAGTTGTTCTAAATGTCCATGATAAATTTGAATTTCCGTATTTGCTGGTAAATCATCCATATCAAGTCGAATTTTAAAATCAGGGTGAACTAAGTCCAAATCACTTACTACACGCTTAAGGACTTCATAAACGTTTGTAACTGCATTTGGATACTGCACATTAATCTGTTCAGCTCGTGTCAAATCCAGCATCTCTTGAATAAGGTGCTTCATTCTATCTGCTTCTTGTAAAGAAGCTTTAATAGATTCATCCAAAATCTGCGGGTCATCTTTTCCCCAACGCTCTAACATATTTAAATGCCCTTCAATTACTGCAACAGGTGTTCTTAATTCATGAGAAACGTCTCCCACAAATTCTTTTTGCTGATCAATGTACCGTTGCATTCTATCAAGCATTTCATTAAAAGTAATTGCAAGTTCTTCTAGCTCATCATTTCGATGTAATTCTTTGATTCGCATAGAACTATTAGGATCATCATTGACTTCACGGGCAACTTCAGACATTTCCTTGATTGGCTTAACAACATCCCTTACCACTAAGTAAGCAATAGCTGAAAAAATAATTACTGCAATTATAGAAATAATTAACATCCAATGAAGCAAATTCTTCATCTGACGATTATAGTAATTCATTTGATTAGCAACTACAATATAGCCAATTACTTTACCACTAGTTGTTGATTTTACTCGATGATATGTAATCAACCTAATATTGTTTCCATTTTGCTTTTTGACAACCTTCGAGCTTCCCGAAAATTTATGAAATTCTGGTACTGCATTTCCATTTGAAAAAACTACTTCATCATGTTTATTATAAACTGCAACGTTAATATCAGGATTAGTTACTGAAGATAATAAATCATCATTAAATGCACTATTAACGTTATCACCTCTACTAATTGCAGGTTTTCCTTGTAGAATCCGCTTAGTTGAAGGTGTTAATGAAGGAATTACATTAGAAATCTGTAATTCATCTGGAATTGTTTCAAGTCGTCTTTCAAATGCTGCTACTACATTATTAGAAACTTCTTCTTGCTGATTCAATGATTGCTGACTTACAATTGAATAAACTACCACTGAAAATACAACAAAAGAGACCAAAATCGTCAACGTAACGACACTGACCCATCTTACAATAAGTGATGAATGTTTGGTCTCTTTATGTTTTTTGCCCTTAGATTTGGTCATCGTCTTCATCTCTCACCATATAACCAGTTCCACGAACGGTTTTAATGTATGATGGACGGCCTGGAATGTCAATTTTATTGCGCAAATAACGAACATAAACTTCCACAACATTGGTTTCAATGTTTGATTCCGGACCCCAAATTTTATTAAGAAGCTGATCACGACTAACCACATTATTTTTATTTTCAATTAAAGTCATGAGCAAGTTATATTCTCGCTTAGTTAAGTCAATTGCCTTACCATCTCCGCGATGAACGATTCTGTTAGCAGTTTCAATAGTTAAATCCTTAAACTTAACGATTTTTTGTTTAGCAACAGTCACACGAGAAGCATCTTTTTCAATTTTTACTCGACGAAGAACAGCGCGCAATCGTGCTAAAAGTTCTTCAATTGCAAATGGCTTAACAATATAGTCATCTGCACCATGATCAAGTCCAGAAACTCGGTCAATAACTGAATCTCGTGCAGTCATCATAATAATCGGAGTAGTCTTAACTTGACGAACTCGACGAGCAATTTCCAAACCATTCAAGTCAGGAAGCATTAAATCAAGTAAAATTGCATCAAAGTCTTCCTTTAATGCATCTTCTAACCCTTTACGACCATTATTTTCAACTACTGTTTCGTAGCTTTCATGTTGAAGTTCAAGTTCCACAAAACGTGCTAAGTTCTTTTCATCTTCAATAATCAGAATTTTTGCCATGTTTATCTAGTTCCTTGTCAATAAATTTGTATCTAACCCTATAAAAATTAGATTAAAAAATGTTTTTATAATTAAAGGATACTTTAAAATGCCTTCTAAGACAAGCTAAAAAAGCAATCAAAAGGAAATTTCTTTTTGACTGCTTTAAGGCTATTTATCATTATTTTTATCTTGATCTTTAAACATATCCTTAAGCTTAGCAAAAGCTGGATTTATTTGATTTTTCTTACCTTCTTCAAAGTCAGACTCAGAAATAACTTCCCAATCTTGACCTTCTGGATAAATATCATTTTCCTCTTCTTCTGGAGTCAAAATTGTCACAGGAATATGAAGCAAGATATTATCTTCAACAGCTGTTTGCAAGTCAATTTTATCATCTTCAACCTTAACGATTGGATCTGAATTATCATCCAATTCTTGCTTAGTTGGTGTTGTTTCTGAATAATTTTCAGTAAAACGAAAATCTTCATGATATTTAACTGGAGCTAAACTTCGACTAGAAGGAACTACTAAATCAGCTGTCACATGAAAATTACCAATTACATAGGGTTCATCATAAAAGAGATCTCCTTCAAGATGAACATTTTCAGCTTTAATAAGTAAATCTGTGCTCCTATCAAAAAACTCAGGACGCATTTCTAAATCACGTTCAATATGAGTTAATGGAGCCTTACTATTTTTAATACTTGAAAAACTTAATGTAAGCATTTTTTACACCTCCAATGGTCGTCGACCAAAGTTCTGGTCAACATGCATAAATTGTTCAAAAAATCGATCAACTCTCACTTGCAAATGAAGTGAGCCGCTTTTTGCACTGCGTTTATCAACTTTAGAAACAATTTTCGTTTCAAAATTTTTACGATTGTTTTTTAAATATTTTCGACCAATCTTACTGAATCCCAATAACATCAATGATTGATCATTAAAACTATCAAGCATATCATCTTGAGTAACATTCAAAAGAGTATATAAGCTTAATCTTCTAATTCTTGAATAAGTATAGCGTTTAGATTTTACATGACGCAAAAATTCTGTAAAACTCTCCGCCAAATGAATTTCTTGCTTCATTTTATATTCAAGACCTTCACTCATTTGATAAATATTACGCAATTCTTCAACCGAAGAAGATTCAAGACGATATTTTAAAAATGGAAAAAGTAAATTCCAATTTGGATAAATTTCTTGCTTTGCTAATTCATCAGCTTCAATTTTAGGAAGCCATGTTTTAAGCTGCTCTTTATCCTCACCATGCAATAAAAGATTACGAATTGCACTTGCACTTTGAACTGCTTTAGTTCTATTAAGCAAATCATCGTGTCCTGCTCCAATTCGATTAACAGGATGCAAAGTCAAAGGTGAGCCTAAATTATAATTTGCTACTGCATATGCTAAACCTAAAATTGCATTTGGCTGATTAACTTCATACCCAACTTCTCTAGCAACCATTTGATTATATTGAGTAGAATAAGTTTGACTATAATCTTTAAAATCCATATGATTTTGTGGAATTTCGGCAATTTTACTACCTAAGTATGCAAAATTTAAATTTGCGTCTTCAACACCAAATACTAGATTTTCCACACCTAATTTTTTTAGTTGTTCAACGCTTCCAAGTGAAAACAAATCAGCAGGTTCTACAGCTGTAGAAAACGGCATTTCAAACACAAGGTCCGCTCCAGAATTAAGTGCTGCTTTAGCACGCTTCCATTTATCCATAATCGCCATTTCTCCACGTTGGACATAGTTTCCAGACATCAAGACAATGATTGGATCATTTCCTGCTATAAGGCGCGCTTGATTCATTAAAAACTCATGTCCACTGTGAAAGGGATTGTATTCTGCTATAATCCCAACTGCACCCATAGAATTAATCTTCCTTTAATTCAACACGTTTACCATTTGCCCATAATTTTTCTAAATTATAAAAATCACGCGCATCAGCAGTAAAAATATTTACAACAACATCTCCAAGGTCAATCAAAAGCCAATTAGAATCACGAGTACCTTCAATACGATAATCAGTATAGTCATTTTCATGTGCTTCATCAATAATCGCATTAGCAATCGCATGAAGTTGACGATTAGAACCTGCACTTGTAACTACATAATAATCAGCTAAAATACTAATTCCTTGCATATCATAAGCTTCAGTATTTTCACCATGACGGTCACTGATTGCCTTTGCTGTAAAATCTAAAACTTCTTTACTTGTCATCAAATTCTCCTTTTATTTAACACTCCATACATTATACGCAGATAATGTTAATGGATAAACTTTGTTTCTATTTTCAATTAAAAACTCTAACGTATGAGCTAATTCATAGCCCACACCATCATCTAAATTACGATAACTAATCTCACGAGCTTTTTCTACACCTGGAAAATCACGTCCTGGCTCAATAAAATCTGCTACAAAAACAATTTTATCTAAAGTAGTCATTTCTACATCAGCTGTTGTATGACGCCAGACTGCTTGCAAAATTTCTGGATCAGTAATTTTTAAATCTCGCTTAATAAAATAAGTTCCAACAATACCATGCCAAATTGCACGATTCCAATTAAGCAAATCTTTATCAAAGTCCTGTTCTTGAATAACTTTGCGATATTCTTCAATTGGAATCTGCTTAGCATAATCATGAATGAAACCAGCAAGAGCAGCCTTATTTTCATCATAGTTATTTAACTTTGCTAATTTTCTAGCTGTTTCACTAACTTGAACACAATGCTTAAAACGCTTCTCGTCCATATTTGCTTTTTCTTTAGCAATAATTTCACTACTTGATAAAGGTGAATATGTTTCTTTAAAAAACAACTCAGTCACGATAAAGCCCCTTTTCAATGATATACTTACGAACACTTTCAGGAACAAGATATCTAATTGAAGTTCCAGTAGCAACAGAACGACGAATATAGGTAGAACTTAATTGAATATCTGGTGCATCTACCCAAATCATCGGATATTGCGGATCTTGAGGATAACCTGGACGTCTAATTCCAACCAAAGTTGCCATCTTGGCTACTTCTCCGGCATCTTTCCATGTGTGAAAACTATTCACTTGGTCACTACCCATAATCAAATAATAATCATTCTGAGGTGCTTTTTCACGCAAGTATCTCAAAGTATCAACAGTATAAGAAACGCCACCACGAAATAGTTCCAAAAGTTTTACTCGAAAACGAGGATTATCTCTAGTAGCTAAATCAAGCATTGATGCACGATCTTTTGCGGAAGTAAGAGGTGCATCTTTATGAGGAGGAATATTATCAGGAATAAACCAGACTTCATCAAGGCGCAATTTTGTTAAAGCTTGTTCAGCAGCAACCAAATGTGCCATATGAACAGGATTAAAAGTCCCACCCATTATACCTATCTGACGACCCTTTATTTCACTTTTTTGTAACTTAGTTTCAGCTTTTTCAATACATTTTGGACTAGCCATAATACACCTCTAAATTAATGCATGACGAATTCCTAAACCAATTTTATCAGGAGTATAAGTCTTTACCAAATTTCCTTTTGGTACTCTTACAAAACCTATTCCTCCAAAAAGCAAGTCACTATCATATTCAGTTTTAAATTCTTGTCCCTTAAGTGGAGCAATTGTTTCTCCTTCTGTAGGAGGAGTGAGCATTTCGCCTAAATGCTTTTCATAAAATGCATCTGCATTCTCAGTCTTAGTACGGTGCACATACATTCCACGTGCTGTATAAACTGTAAAACTTGTTGGCTCACCTTTTAAAAAGTCAATTCTGCCAAGTCCACCTAAAAATAAAGTATTGCCGGGCTTAATTTGATAAGTTGCTGGTTTAAGTGGTTTTTTAGGGGAAATAATTTCCAAATCTTTAGGACTTATATGAGTGGCTAATTGATTAGCTGTCATAATTCCGGGTGTATCAATTAAGAAATGACCATTATCAAGTGGAATTTCAATTTTATCTAAAGTTGTACCTGGAAAACGTGAAGTTGTGATTAAATTCTTAACATCTCCCATCTTGTCAATAATTGCATTAATCAAAGTTGATTTTCCAACATTAGTCATTCCAACAAAGTAAATATCTTTATCTTGAGACTCTTTATATAAATATTCAATCAAATCATCAAGATATTTTTGACGAGCAGCACTAATTAAAAAGATTTCTTTAGGATGAAGTCCCATTCGATTAGCTTCTTGTCTCATCCAATCTTTAATTTTACTTTGACGAGTATTCTTTGGAAACAGGTCAAACTTATTACCAACTAAAATAAAATCATTATCTCCTACAAATCTTTTCAAAGAAGATAATAGAGAGTTTGAAAAATCAAACAAGTCAACAACGTTAACAATTAATGCCTTTTTAGTTGCTAATGAATTAAGCAGTGCTAAAAAGTCATCATTGTTTAAATCTACTGGCATAATTTCATTATAATGACGCAAACGGAAGCAACGTTGACAATATACTTCTTCAACTTCACCTTCTTCTGCTTTTTTTAATGCACTAGCAGGTAAATAACCTGCCTTTTTTGGATCAGTTGACTGCAAAATTGAGCCACATCCAATACAAATTATATCTTCAGCCATTTTTTAATGTCTCCTTAAAAGTTACACGATGGGATAAGTTCAAAAAGAAAAATATAATTTTCTCAAAAAAGCGATTAATACGGGTATTCCACTTATCTGTTTCAACTAATGGTTGAACTAAAACTGATTCAACTCCGGCCAAATTTCCCGCTTGAATATCAGTAATTAACTGGTCACCGACCATCATTATCTGATTCTTTTTTAAATTTAATTTTTCTCGCTCTTTATTAATTGCAAATGGTAAAGGCTTACGTGATTTTGCTACAAAAGCAATTCCATATGGATTTAAAACTTTTCCAACACGTTCAGCATTATTATTAGAAATAACCACTAATTTAATATTAGCCTTTGCAAGACGCTGATTCAATTTATTCATCTCTTCAGCGGTTTCAAATTTATTCCAAGCAAGCAAAGTATTATCTAAGTCAGAAAAAACTGCTTTAATTCCTAATTTTTGCAATTCATCAATTTTTAAATGATAAATTGAATCAATTGTATATTTTGGTCGAAATAACATTCAGTAATTTTTCCCTTTCAATTCAAAAGTCCGTAAATATATAATAACAAAAAATCAGTAAAATTAGCACAAAAAAAGACGCGTCACTTGGGCGCGTCAATTTTTTTAGACTAGTTCAAAGCCTTCTTAGCAGTTTCTGCTAATTGTGCAAAAGTTTCTGAGTCGTTGTAAGCAATGTCAGCTAACATCTTACGGTTCATGTCAACGCCAGCAACCTTAAGGCCGTGCATTAACTTAGAGTAAGAAATGTCGTTTTGACGAGCTGCAGCATTGATACGAGCAATCCATAACTTTCTGAATTCGCTCTTGCGACGACGACGGTCGCGGAATGCATATCTGTAAGATACAAACAATTGAGTGCTTGCAGCTTTAAATTGCATGTGCTTTGCGCCACGGTAACCCTTGGCAAGCTTCATAACCTTCTTACGACGTCTACGTGTTACTGTTCCACCTTTAACTCTTGGCATTAGAAAATCCTCCTACTATCGTTCGTACTTTAATTAACGCATTTGTGAAACCATTTGTTTAATGCGTTTCATGTCGCTTGCTGAAACCATAGCAGCTTTTCTTAAGTGACGACGTTGCTTCTTAGTCTTACCGTGGAAACGGTGACCAGTAAATGCGTGGTGACGCTTCAAACCACCATTAGCAGTTCTCTTGAAACGCTTAGCTGAAGCGCGGTGTGTTTTCATTTTAGGCATTATAAATTCCTCCAATTAACTACTTTTTCTTTTTGTCCTTTTCACTCTTAGGAGCAAGCATTAAGAACATTGAGCGACCTTCCATCTTAGGTCTGCTAATTACATTAGCAATGTCGGAAGTTGCTTCTGCCATCTTCTCAAGTACTTGTTGGCCTAATTCCTTGTGAGTGATTGCACGACCTCTGAAACGAATAGAAACTCTAACCTTAGCGCCTTCTTTAGTAAGGAACTTTTGTACATGCTTCAATTTAGTTTCAAAGTCGTTACCTTCAATAGTTGGACTTAAGCGAATTTCTTTGACACTAACTGTCTTAGATTTCTTACGGGATTCTTTAAGCTTCTTTTGTTGTTCGAAGCGATACTTACCGTAGTCCATGATACGGGCAACTGGTGGCTTAGCATTTGGTGAAATCAAAACTAAATCAAGATCTGCATCATTTGCTCTTTGAAGTGCATCTTGCTTTGTCATGACACCAACTTGCTCGCCATTCTCATCAATTAAACGAACTTCACGTGCGCGAATTCTATCGTTTAAAATCAAATTCCTTGGTATGACTCTTCACCTCCGTGTTAATTTGAGGACAAGAAAAGAGCAGGCTTATAAGTTTAACGCCCGCTCTTAATCAACAGAAATTATCGATTAGCCTAGAGGTTAACTTAACTTAGGCGAGAAGCGGGAGCTTCTTCTTGTTCTCAACTAGTACGATTATACTCTTTACTAAAGTAATCGTCAATAATTAATTTAGTTTTCGCGTGAGTATGACTTAACATCAGCGTCAATTTCGTTAATGAAGTCATCAAGACTCTTAGAAATTTCTTCTTCAGTACCGTAACGACGAACATTAACTCCGTTACTCTTCATTTCTTCATCACCAAGAACTAAAGTGTAAGGTACTTTTTGGGTTTGAGATTCACGAATCTTGTAACCCATCTTTTCATTTCTGTCATCAATTTCTGCTCTAAATCCACGCTTAGCAAGTTCTTGTCTTACCTTTTCAGCATATTCACCATGAGCATCTAAGTTAACTGGAATAATTTCTACTTGAACTGGAGCAAGCCAAGTTGGGAATGCACCCTTGTAGATTTCAGTAAGGTAAGCAATGAATCTTTCCATAGTACCAACAATACCACGGTGAATCATAACTGGACGGTGTTCTTCACCATCTTTACCTACATAAGTTAAGCCAAAACGTTCAGGAAGCATGAAGTCAAGTTGAATAGTTGACATAGTTTCATCATTACCTAAAGCAGTCTTAGTTTGAATGTCAAGCTTTGGACCGTAAAATGCTGCTTCACCTTCTGCTTCAACGTAGTCAAGACCAAGGTCATCCATAGCACCTTTAAGCATCTTTTGACTTCTTTCCCACATTTCGTCATTTGCAAAGTACTTATCAGTATTCTTTGGATCACGGTATGAAAGTCTGAAGTAGTAATCAGTAATGTCGAAGTCTTTATAAACGTCCATAATTAAACGTAAAACTTTAGCAAATTCTTCTTGGATTTGGTCAAGTTCTACAAAAGTATGACCATCGTTTAAAGTCATTTCACGAACACGTTGAAGACCTGACAAGGCACCTGATTTTTCATATCTGTGCATCATACCAAGTTCAGCAACACGAAGTGGAAGATCACGGTATGAACGAATGTGGTGCTTGTAGATTTGAATATGACTTGGGCAGTTCATTGGACGAAGTTCAAGCATTTCGCCATCTCCCATGTCCATTGGTGGGAACATATCGTCACGATAGTGTGCCCAGTGACCAGAAGTCTTATAAGCATCTAAGTTCATAAGAACTGGAGTGTAAACGTGCTTGTAACCATCAGCTACTTCACGGTCAATAATGTAGCGTTCTACAACACGACGAATAGTGGCACCCTTTGGCATCCAGTAAGGAAGACCTGCACCAACTTTAGGATCTACGAAGAAGAGGTCAAGGTCACGACCAATAGTACGGTGATCGCGTTCCTTAATTTCTGCACGACGCTTTAAATCTTCATCTAAAGCAGCTGCTTTAAAGAATGCAGTACCAAAGATTCTTTGAAGCATAGGATTTGAACTCTTACCCATCCAGTAAGCACCAGCTACTGATAAAAGCTTAAAGTGTTTAATTTTACCAGTATTTGGCATCAAAGCATCAAAACCAAAGTCTACAAAATCACCAAGCTTATATGCGTCAACAGTATCTGCATCAATCTTCTTCAAAAGATCACTCTTATATGGATCATCCTTGAACATTTCTTCAAGTTCGCTTTTAGCCATTTGAACATGTTCAATCTTTTCACCATTTTTAGCCATCTTTTGCATTGCCTTTTCTAACTTAGGCAATTCGCTAACTTTAATTTGATCTTTTTTATCAGTATCAACATAAAAGCCACCGTCATCAGCTACATGTTCACCAAAGTGAAGTTCAGGGTATTCCTTTTTAGCAACAGCTTCAAACATAAATGCAGCAGTTGCACGCAAAACATCTAAACCTTCTTCATCCTTATCAGTAATAATTGCAACTTCATGATCGCCATTTAAGACAAAGTCAAGTGGCTTAATTTGACCATCAACTTTACCTGCAACAGCTGCTTTACCTAATGATGTAGCAATTCCATGTGCTAATTCTGCGATAGTTAATTCTTTGTCAAAATCCTTCTTTGAACCATCTGGCAAAGTAATTGAAAAACTCATATTTACCTCCAAAAAAGAAAAATAAAAAAGTCCCAGTGCTAACTGCACTGGGACGCTTAATTACGTGGTTCCACCCAAAATTCAGGCTAGAGTGAGTCTAGCCTCTCTTAATAGATTGATATAGGAATCTAACCAAATATGAACGTTGGGTAATAAACGAGTGGGGTGCTACTTTAATGAAAGACTTCCAGAACTAGATCTTTCTCTCTGAGACAAGTAGCATCATGTTCATTTACTTAAATTCTATTATACGCACTCATTTTTTACTTGCAAGCCCTTTTCTAAAATTTATTCCTGAATTCTCCGATTTTCTCCATCAACTACAACTTCTTTTGCTAAAAAGCGAACCCTTTGCATAAGACGTCCAGCTTTAACGGCATCAATTGAATTCTTAGTCTCTTTAAAATGCTCCTCTAAATCATCCATGCTGAGATTTGATGAAAAAAACGTTGGAAGCACATTGTCCATTCTTGCTTGTAAAATTACCCCTAACACATCATCTCGCGACCATTGACTTAAAGTTTCAGCACCAATATCATCTAAAATTAAGAGATCACTTTCAGCAACTTTATTAATTTCTTTTTGCAAGCTATTATCTTCAAAATGTCTACTAAGTCCTGAAATAAAAGTTGGAACATGCAAAAAGACAACATTCTTACTCATTGCTGCAACATAATTAGCAAGACCTGCCAAAAGATAAGTCTTTCCTACGCCAAAATCACCAGTTAAAAATAAACCTCTTTGATGAATATCTTTTTTATAATCTAGCAAAAACTTCTGAATCAAACCAAAAGCCTCAGATCTTTCAGCAGTTAAATCCAGTTGACTTAAACGAACATTATGAAGTTTTTTAGGTAAATCTATTAACTCTAAATGCTCCTTGGTCAACTTTTCACGATCATGACTAATTTTTTCAGCAGTTGGTTTATAGCGAACATCAATTACACGTCCATTTAAAAATAATTCCGGTTGATATCCATCCATTACATGGTTGGCATTCTTTTTTTGAGTATAAAACTCGTACAAATTAGCCATACTATTTGCAACAATAGCTTTATTTAAATGACTAGCATTTTCTTTTAAAAAAGTTTGTACATCTTTATCTTGTAGTACTTCTTTTTGTAACAAACTAAAATTGCCTAAATTACGTTTTTTAACAACATTATTAATCATGTCGCCAATTGGCTTCATTTTTATCACCTAATTCATACCATTTTTATCTTCAAAATCTTCAAAAAACTTCTTTAATTCTTCCGGATTAAAATTCTTGTCAGGTTTCTTTGCCTTCTTCTTACTCCAATCTGTCCCCTTTTCAACATGTTTTTTACGCGTATAAGTCTTTTTATTATTTGTTTTATCAATTCCTCTTTGTTGAATATAATCAAGAGCCTGTGAAGCAGTAGCTATTTGATGTTGCAGCCAATCATTTGCCAAGTTATTAGCTAACTTATAATTAACATTTGCATTGTCGTAATATTCCAGACAAGTATAAGTAATCATATTGATTACATCTATCGGCAATCCTTTCATATGCAAATTACTTAATATCGTATTTTCAGAAGCAGTTGTAAAGCCACCCTTTGCTTCTTTCATTTTATATAAAAATTGAGCTGGAGATAGTTGAGTTGCTGCATCGATTAACTTTTGATTTTTACTATTTTTAGAAACAGCTACATTCTCTTTATTCTTTTTAATTTGCTTTGCTATATTTTGACGAGTGTGATTTAAACGATAATTATCAGCAATCATTTCTTCAATTGCCTTCATATCAAGTTTATAACTTCCACGTAAAGTTGGCAGAGACTCTTCCACAAATTCTTGCTCAGTTAAACCATAAGTCTGAATTAATGACCTAATCGCTGCTTTTTTTAATTTAATTTCTTCTACAGGAATTTGATAAGTTTCAAATTGATCTTCAATAAACTTCCAATCTGTGGTATCAGTATCATTAATTTCTGCTTTTGGAATGTCTTGAACTTGGTTTTCCATAGCAGCTTCTTGTACTTCTTGAGAAGGGCTAATTGCTTCTTTTTGAGAAAGACGAAAAACGTCAAAAAAGGACGCAGAAACTTCTTGTGCATCCTTAATTTCTTTTTCCCGAGATTTATTTTGCTGAGCAAAATAATGACTAAGACTTTGAAAATTAGTAGAGCCAATTTTCTCACGTAATAAGCTAGATAATAATGGCGTTGAAAAAAATTCTTTTGACTGTGGAACTTTCAACAAACGAAATAAAATTGTTTGACCTACCATTGTCTTTTTAAGGTAAGTTTTAACTAATCCTACAGCTTCTAACTTATGAAGAGCCAAAAATAAGTCCCTCAATCCACAATCTATTTGTTGTTGAAGCAAACCAATAGCCTTAGCACTTGAAATAGTATCATATGAATCAAAATTTTCAATTAAGGTTTGATACAGTGATATAGCTGTTGCACCTATTAAGGGTTGATAGAGCTTAATTAATATTTCAATATCTTCTGGAAAAAGCTTTATCTGATTAAGTACAAGAAAAGGCTGTCTGGGATTAGATGTCTCAAACATTTTTAATTTCCTTTCTCACGCTTAGCCATCATATCTTCCATGGTTTTCATAAAACTTGACATATCTTTAAATTCACGATAAATCGAAGCAAAACGAATATAAGCAACATCATCAATATCAGCTAAGTCATCCATTACAAACTGACCAATTTTCTTTGATGAAATTTCGCTAACACCCTGTTTTCTAACCTTATTTTCAACTCGATCTACTAATTGTTCAAATTGAGTACTTGTAATTGGGCGCTTTTGCCCAGCCGCCATAACTCCATGAAGAATCTTTTTACGACTGAAAGGTTCACGAGTTCCGTCATTCTTAATCACAAGAAGAGGGGCAGTTTCAATTCTTTCAAAAGTAGTAAATCTATAACCGCAATTTTCACATTCTCTGCGCCGTCTGATTGCACGATTTTCATCGCTAGGACGCGAATCAATAACGCGAGAGGAATTTTGGTGACAATTTGGACATTCCATAATTAAACCTCGCACATCTTTTTCAAAATTTTTGCTAAATTATTTTCTAATTCTTTTATTGTACCAGTATTGTCAACTACATAAGTAGCTAATTTTTCTTTTTGAGCAAGAGGCATCTGTGAATTAATTCGATTCATTGCTTCATTTTTAGTTAAATTATTGCGCACCATTAATCTCTTAAGCTGCACATCTAATGACAAAGTAATTACTAAAGTAGCATCACAATATTTTTGACCGCCACTTTCAAAAAGCACTGGTGCATCCACTATTACAAGTGGCGTCTTTTTATTTTTCTCTACTTGTATTTTCTCTTGGATTTCTTGATAAATCAAGGGATGAGTAATATCATTTAGCTTTTTTAATTCTTTTGAATCTGAAAAGACTAAATGACCCAATTTTTTACGATTTATTGATTTATCTTCATTCAAGAACTCATCACCAAATATAAGCTTAACTTTTTGATAAGCAGGCTTACCAATATCCATAATTTTATAGGCAATTTTATCACTATCAATTATTGGAATATTTTGCTTTTTAAAAAATTCATCGGCTGTACTTTTTCCAGTTGCGATTCCGCCAGTTAACCCTAATACTTGTGTCATTTATATATCACCTGACATTTTGGACAAAAGGTGGTCCCTCGTCCATTTACTTTGATTTTTTCTAATTTTGTACCACATTTAGCACAACTTTCACCGCTATGACCATAGACTTTCAAATAATTTTGAAAGCCACCTTCATCCCCATTAGCATCTAAATAAGTATGAACAGTAGTTCCACGCAATGCAATTGCTTGAGAAATTTCACTGTTAATGTTTTGATGTAAAATTTTCACTTGCTTTGATGGAATTTTACAAGACTTAGATAAAGGATGAATACCACTTTGCCATAAAACTTCATCTACATAGATATTACCTAATCCAGCAACAATGGTCTGATCGAGTAAAGCATTTTTAATGTTCTTTTGCTTAGTATGTAGCTTATTAACTAAATATGAAACAGTAAATTCTGGACTATTAGGTTCCAGTCCTAATTTTCCAATACCTGTAGTTTCACGTTCAGTTCCAGTTACAACTAGTTCCATTCTTCCAAATTTGCGCACATCATTATATCTTAATGCAGTTTTATCAGTAAACTCTATCTCAACATGATCATGTTTATCTTTAGTTAAAGAACTGTCTACTAAGTGGTACTTACCTTCCATTCGAAGATGAGAAACAATAGTTAAATTATCACTTAGTCTAAAAAGCAAGTATTTTGCATAACGATCAATATCAAGGATTTTTTTACCAGGAAGTTCTTTAACAAACTTATCATGATTACTAGCAACAATTTTGGGATACCATAAGGTTACTTTTTTAATAGTTTTACCTTTTACTAAAGGCAACAAGCTTCTCCTTACAGTTTCTACTTCTGGCATTTCTGGCATAATTATCTCCTTAAATTATTTAGCATCATACCAACTATGACCCCAACCGCAATCTGCAACCAATGGAACATCTAGTTGAACAGCTGATTGCATAACTTCTGGAACAACTTTTTTAATAGTCTCTAATTCTTCTTTTGGTACATCAAAAATTAATTCATCGTGAACTTGGAGAACCATCTTAGTTTTTAAGTGGAGTTCTTCAAGTTTATTTTCCATATTGATCATTGCAATTTTGATAATATCTGCAGCTGAACCTTGAATTGGAGAATTGATTGCAGTTCTTTCTGCAAAACTACGAACATTGAAGTTCTTAGAATGAATATCTGGTAAATAACGTCTTCTATGCATAATGGTTTCAGCATATCCGTTTTCACGTGCAAATTTAACTGCTTTATCCATATATTCCTTAACTTGAGGATATTGTTCAAAATAGTTTTCAATAAATTCTTTGGCTTGCTTTCTAGAGATATCTAAGTTTTTAGATAAGCCATAATCAGAAATTCCATAAACAATCCCAAAGTTAACAGCTTTAGCATGACGACGTTGAAGCGGAGTTACTTCATCTGGTGAATTTAAATGAAAAATTTTCATAGCAGTATGGGCATGAATGTCATAGCCTGTTTTAAAGGCTTCTTGCATTGCACTGTCTCCTGCAACATGTGCTAATACTCGCAGTTCAACTTGAGAATAGTCACATGAAAAAATATACCCATCTTCCGTAGTTGGTACAAAAGCTTTTCTAATTTGTTTTCCTTCCTCAGTTCTAGTTGGAATATTTTGCAAGTTAGGATCAACTGAAGAAAGACGACCCGTTGCAGTTAAAGTTTGTAAATAACGAGTGTGTACTCGACCATCTGGTTGAATTACATCTAGCAATCCATTTACATAAGTAGATTGAATTTTTGCGAGCTGCCGATAATCAAGAATTTCACTAACAATTGGACTGTCTTTGCGCAATTGATTTAAAACATCTACAGAAGTTGAATAACCTGTTTTTGTTTTCTTAATAACTGGTAAACCTAATTTTTCAAATAAAATATGACCTAGTTGCTTAGGAGAATTCAAATTAAATTCTTCGCCAGCTTGTTTATAAATTTTTTCTTCAAGATCTTTTAGACGGACTGCAAATTCATTTTGAAGTTCTAAAAGTGTACTTGGCATGACCTTCATCCCAGCAATTTCCATTTTAGCTAAAACAAAAGCAACTGGAATTTCGATTTCATCATACAAACTATCTTGTTCATGATCTTTAAGACGTTTCAATAATTCAGGTTTTAATTTTTCAATTATGCAAGTTTTTGCTGCTAAATGCTTGAAGAAGATATCATCATCAGGAACTGCTTGCTTTT
Source organism: Lactobacillus sp. PSON (assembly GCF_052615405.1). Lineage (NCBI taxonomy): Bacteria > Bacillati > Bacillota > Bacilli > Lactobacillales > Lactobacillaceae > Lactobacillus > Lactobacillus sp. PSON. The sequence goes on from NZ_JBQXFW010000007.1 coordinate 42,951, forward strand.
TACCTTTACCATAAACTTCTAAATCTGTCTTAATTGAATATTCATCATAAAGATGGGCCACTTCACCTAAATCATTGGAATTATTTTCATTATTTACTAAATAACTAGCAAGAAGCATGTCATAATCTAAGCCCCCAGCTTTAATTTCCAGACGATTCAGCCCTACATAAGTACGTTTAATATCAAAAACATTCTTTTTGATTGTTTGATTTTCTAAAAGTCCTCTCAAAGGCATTTCTTGAAGAAGAGCAGCATCCTTTGAAACATAATTTTTATTTCCAACTTTAATTGCAAAACCAACGTAAGGAGCAGTGTGATAGTTTTCACCTAACATCCCTAAATAAAAAGTAACTTCTTTTTGCTTAAGATCTTCTAACTCAGAAATATTTTCTTGCGTTAACTCAATATACTTGTAATCTTCTTCACCCGTGTTCGCACTTTGGGCATCTCCACTTTGATCAAGCTGACTTAAAAACTTTCTAAAACCAAGACGTTCATATAAAGTGCGAAGTTTTTCATAATCAACTTCTTGTAATTTTGTATCATCAAGTGTTAATTCTACTGGAGAAGTTCTATCAATTGTAGCAAGCTTCTTAGCCAAAACAGCTTTATCCTTATCTGCAATTAAATTTTCCTTCATTTTAGATTTTTTCATATCATCAATATTTGCATAAAGATTTTCAATAGAACCATATTTTTGGATAAGCTTAGAAGCTGTTTTAGGACCAATTTTTGTAACACCTGGATAATTATCTGAAGTATCTCCCATTAATGCTTTCATATCAATAAATTCAGTTGGAGTTACCCCATTTACTTCTTTCATGTGTTCTGGAGTATAATCTTCAGTATCACCAACACCATTTTTAGTAATCATTACTGTAACTTTATCTGAAGTAAGCTGCGTTAAGTCACGATCCCCTGTGACAATTACAACCTGATAGCCAGCTTCTTCTGCCATATTAGCTAATGTCCCAATAATGTCATCTGCTTCGTAATTTTTAAGTTCATAGCTTTTAATTCCTAAATCACTTAACATTTCACGAATTACTGGTAATTGTTCTGAAAGCTCACTAGGCGTTTTATCACGACCACCTTTGTAGTCTTTATACATTTGGGTTCTAAATGTAACTTTTCCTGCATCAAAGGCGACCAAAACGTTAGTAGGGTTGACTTTTTTCATAATTGCATCAAGCATATTCTTAAAAGTATAGATTGCATTAGTATGCAAACCATCAGGACTAGTGAACTTATCTAGCTGACGATATAAAGCGTAAAAGGCACGAAAGGCCACCGAGTTACCGTCAATTAAAAGTAATTTCTTTTGTGCCATAATTTTCTCCTTAAATAAAAAAACTGTCAAAATGTTCTTTATACATTTTAACAGTTTTTGGTATATTTCGTTTAATCATTAGACCCTATTTATTAAATTATTTACGCAAACTTTCATAACCTGCTTGAATAAAACGATTTAACAATTGCACATCATGTGACCATTTAGAATCTTTTTTGAATCCATGAGCTCGATTAACTGCAAAAGAACCGTGAATTACATAAGAAAATAATGTCATTGCATCTTCTTCTGATAATCCCGTTCTTTTTATAATATTGGGAACAACTTTATCTTTTTCATGAAGCATTATTCTACCAATAATATACTCACTCAAATCTGGATCTAATAGCAATTTTTGGTATTTATCTGCATCTCCAATTCGCTGACAAGCTGGTACTAATGATTCATTTTCATTTAAATCATGAAAAGTAAAGCTTTGATTTTCAAAATCAACTGTGGGAGAAGTCTTTGTCAATAATAAGGCATCATCTAAGACTGCATCTAAGACATCATCAATGCTATCAAAATGTAAGTAAAAAGTTGATCGGTTAATTTCCGCTTCTCTGCATAATTGTGCCACAGTTATTTTAGAATATGGCTCTTTATTAATTAATTTAATAAATGCTTCTTTAATAACATTAATAGTATATACAGTTCTACGATCAGTTTTTCTCACTTTCATAATCATCACTCAATTTTTCTATAATTTCTTTTTGAGCAGGGAAAAGTAATTTTAGTTCAGTTAATCTAGGCATCATAATTCTGCCATTATTTTGCATTGGTAAGTTAACACTTAATTGAGAGAATCCAGTTGGACCTGGCAAATGTTCAATACCTACTAGAGTTCCCGGGTTAACATAAAAACCATGTAGCTGATCTTTGCTCTTATCTAAGCCTAAATCTACATGATAATACTTTCCATCAGGAGTGAAACAATGAACTCTTGCTGCATCCCCAATACTATACATCCAAGACTGCCCAAATTCTACACCATGCAATAAAGACGGATGTTCATCATCAATAGTAACATACATCGGTGTAGTACCATGAAATGAAGCATTAATCATATAATCTGGGAAAAACTTCTGTAACATCTTTTCTTGTTCTTTTAATTCAGAAGGAGAAAGCTTTTTTACTTTTTTAGGACCAATTACTTTTGTACCTAAGCTTTTTCCAGAGATAATTTCCTCAAATGCATCTTCAATTGAACCAGAAAAGCCAATTGAACGATTTGCAATCTCTGGTGAAATATTTAATTCACCTTTATTAATAGTAATATATTTACTTTGAGGATCAGAAGCAATAAGTTCCATAGTTGGAGCTTTAATAAGTTGATTATTTGGTCCAATTCCTAATTCTAATACTAATAATTTTTTATTTTCACTATTTGCCAAAAATTCTCTAAAATCAGCAATTTGTTTTTTATCAAATTGATTAAAATTAAGTTCAATATTTTTATCTGGCAAGTCTTTTTCTGATAATGTTCCTGCTTGATCCTTTAAAAATATTTGGTGCAATGTTTCTTTCAAATTAACATTTGCATTACTATCAAGCTTATTCCATCCTTTATACCAGTTACTTTCTATTTCAAAAACATTTTTAAATCCAGCTTGAACAAAATGATGATCTGTATTTGATGTCCAAATAAAATATGGTCGATCTGCAATTATTTTTTGTAATTGCTTCATATACTTACTTGGTTGATAATTATAGCTGTAATATTCAGCTACGCGTGCTGCCATTCTCCAATAATCTAAACGGTTAGGATATTTATACGAAAATGCCATCAATATACTTGTCAGATGATATTTATCTACTAAATCACCTAAAACTTCACGTAGCTTTTCATCATTTGCAAATAAATTCAAGCCTTCTGAAATTGCAAATCCATTACTTGCAGTAACTAGAATCTCATCAGCTTCTTCTACCCATTTATGAGCTAATTGTACATCTTTATTAGACATTTTTGGCCTCCTCAATCTTTTCGCTAGTCTCTTTAAGTACTTCATTAATATCATCATTGATTAATAATGCCTTGTCTTTGATTGCTGGATTACATAAAGCATCTTTAGGATTGATATTGACATAACTTGCATTTTTTAGATATTGTGTCATTTCCCAAAATGGTTCTTGAATAAACATTGGTGTCATTCTACCAACACCCATTTCGATAAATAATAATTTAGAGTCTTTATATTTACCAATAAATTTATTTAGCTTTTCATGTTCTTCAAAATATTTCTTGTCTTCTAAAAATTCTGGCCCTCTTACCCATCCAATTAACTCTTGACCATCACCACCAGTTGGTATAAATTCACTTGGAATTAAATGATTGTCGATTTTAGTTAATAAATCTTCCATAATTGGTTTAGTTGGATATAAATTTTTATCTATATTTGTATCTTTCGCCTGAAAATATGCCCATGATCCTTGAATTTCACTGACTTGTTTTTGATCAAAATATCTTAAAAAAAGCATATCTTGATTAGTAGTAACTATATGAAATGTTTTATTAGTAAGTATCTTTTGCAAATATTCATATGTTGGATTCTTAGATTGGATAGTAGTAAGTAATTTATAAAGTTTAGTCAAAAATGTCCAACGTTCTTCTTGACTCTCAAATGGAGTATAAAAGGCATTAAACAAACCTTGAAAATGGTATTTTTCATATAAATATCGTAAATCTGGATCTTCTAAAATGACTGGACTATTTTCATACCAAAAATCCATCCCAGCTGCATTAGACATCCCGCTTCCTGCACCGATAACAATTGCATCGGCATCATTTATTTTTTCTGCTAATTTTGTAATGTTATCCATAACTCAACGTATCCTTTTTAATTAAACTATATTTGTATTTGATACCATCTTACTATTTTTACTATTCAAATTAGAAGAACAGTTTTCTTCACTATGTAAGTTAGACAACACTTTCTAAAAAGTGTTGATAAAAAGTAACAAAAAACTACTAATTCATATTTTTCAATACAAATTAGTAGTTTTTAGTTTAGTTATTCTTCAATTGATTTAGATAATTTTTTAAATATTTTAAAGTTAAAGTATTATCATTCTTTAATACATCATCTAATTGACCTTCTGTAACAATTTGACCTCCGTTACTTCCTCCTCTAGGTCCCATATTTAATATATAATCGCAATTAGCAATTAAATTAAGATCATGAGTAATTGTAATAATCGTTGCACCCTTATCTAGAAGTTTTTGTAAAACAGTTACTAAGACTTTAACATCTAGAGGATGCAAACCAATTGTTGGTTCATCAAAAACAAACAAAGTATTCTTTTGACTTTTAGTTAAATGAGTTACCAATTTTAATCGCTGAGCTTCTCCTCCAGAAAGACCTGGAGTACTTTCTCCTAAATGAAGATAATCTAATCCTACTTCTTGTAATAATTCTAATTCTCGCTTTATCTTTGGAACTGATGCAAAAATTGATAAAGCTTTTCTAACGTCTAAATTTAAAATATCAACAATATTTAATCCATGCCATTTAATTTGTTTTATTTTTTGATTATATCGTTCACCATTGCATGTTGGACAAACTTGCTCCATATCTGGTAAATATTGAATATCTAAGGTTACACTCCCAACTCCGCCACAAGTAGGACAAGCACCTTGTTTATTATTATATGAAAAGTAACTAGCTGTATAGTGATGTGCTTTAGCTTCTTCAGTACTTGCAAAAAGCTTTCGTAAATTATCCATAATTGAAGTATACGTAGCTACAGTAGAACGAGTATTTTTACCAACTGGAGTTGCATCAACACTAACCACATTCTTAAGGTCAGAATCAAGTTTTACTACTTGTTTAGGCAATTTTTCATGTTTTTTGGTAGCAGTAATTGCAGGTACTAAACTATCAAGAATTAAGCTGGTTTTTCCTGCACCAGAAAAACCCGTTACAGCTGTTAATTTCTTTGTTGGAATTTTTGCTTTAACATCTTTTAAATTGAAGTAGTTTTTAACTTCGATTTGAATCTCATCTTCTGCCTTAGTATTTAAACTTCTAGCTAAAATTTTAGCACTCCCATTTAAATATGGTGCAATCAAGGAATTTTTGCTCTTCTTAATATCAGAAATAGTTCCTTGATCAATAATTTCTCCGCCCCGTTCACCAGAATTTGGTCCAATTTCAATTATATAATCAGCAGCCGCAATAATATCAACATTATGATCAACTACTACCAAGGAATTTCCTTGAGCAACAATTTTACGCAAAATTTTAATAAGACCATCCACATTAGCAGGATGAAGGCCGATTGAAGGCTCATCTAATACATAAAGCACACCTGTAGTCTCTGTACGAAGAGTACGTGCTAATTGAATTCGCTGTAATTCACCAGTTGATAAAGTATTACCATTGCGTGATAGAGTTAAATAGTCTAGTCCTAAATCTAATAATGGCTGCAAATTTCCATCAAATTCTGTAAATAATCTATGAGCCATCTGGTGCATTTCTTGTGGTAAACTTTTTTCTACTTTTTCCTGCCAATCTTTTAATTTTTCAAGTGAAAGTTCTGTAACTTGCGCAATGTTTAAACCACCTGCAAGCTGCTTAAGTAAAATTGGCTTTAGTCGACTTCCATGACACACAGGACAAGTATCATAAGTAAAAAATTCGCTAATTCTCTTTTGTGCACGTTCACTTTTGCTAGTTTTAGCAGAACGCAAAACTGCTTGATGAGCATTTTCATATAAAGCTTCAAAATCATGAAAAACTCGTCCAGTTCCTGAAAGAAAATCCATCTTATATTTTTTCTCAGGACCATTTAATACAAAGTCTTTTTCTTTTTGAGTCAAATCTTTAAATGGAATATTAATTCTTACTCCAGCAAATTCAGCAACATTTGGCATAAAATTACGCCCAGGAAGTCTCCAAGAAGCAATTGCACCATCAGCAATACTTAAATTCTCATCAGCAATCAATTTATTTTCATCAAGTTGACGAACTTTCCCTGTTCCCCCACAATTAGTGCAAGCTCCAGTAGAATTAAAGGCAAATTCTTCTGCACTTGGTACAAAAAACTCAACTCCACAAGTAGGGCAACTTATTTTTCCCATTTCTTCTCCAGATTTACTCATGGCTTCTGCAATTTCTAAACTTGGTGCAACTTGATGTCCATTAGGACAAACTGGAGAACCTAACCGTGAAAAAATCAACCTTAAAACATTAAATACTTCACTCATTGTTCCCACTGTTGCTCGCTCAGATGGTATACTTGGACGCTGTCTAAGAGCAATAGCAGATGGAATATGTTTAATTGAAGTTACATCAGCTTGTCTTCCTTGTTTAATTTTTCTTCGATAAAAAGTAGACAAAGAATCTAAATATCTTCTTGACCCTTCTTCATATAAAATTCCCATCGCTAAAGAACTTTTTCCAGAACCTGATACACCAGAAATAGCTACAAACTTATGAAGTGGAATATCAACATTCACATTTTTCAAATTATGTACTCGTCCTCCACGCACTTCAATTTGCGTTGGCAATTCTTCTTTCATGTTTCTCCCTACCCTTCTCATTTCCACAATCATTATGAACTATACTGCAAGGTTACAGTCAATAATACTTTTTGTCAAAAAATGGTGCATATCAATTTTATTAATATTAACTATGACGTATAATAGATATAACTTAGTGAAACAGAAAGGACTTATGATTTCATGAAAAAATTAGACTCAAATAAATTAACCAAAGAACAAATTGAATTCTTTGATAACCCAGACCACTTAGCTTACATGGCAACTGTTGATGAAAATGGTGTTCCAGCAGTTGGTCCTAAGGCTTCAATGAAGGTTCTTAACGATGGTCAACTTCAATACCTTGAAAAGACTAAGTCACATGCTTACGAAAACTTAAAGAATGGTTCAAAGGCTGCTATTGTGGTTGCTGACATTCCAAGTCACAAGGCAATGAAGATTATCGCAACTCCAGAAATTCACGAAAATGATGACTACGCAAAGAGTGTTGTTGAAGGTACAGATACTCCTAACGCATATGTAGTTGTTTTGAACATTGATGAAATTCAAGAATAATTGAATTTTTAACTAAAAACAGGTAATTCTTACTTATATGTAACGAGAATTACCTGTTTTTTATTATTGCTAAATTTATAATTTGCCACCAAACACTGGAAATACTTCTGCATCTCCATAGTCTAAGGCTTTAACACTCTTCAAAATTTCCATATCTTCATCAGAAATTTCAAAATCAATTTCACTATTACTCTTCATGTGAATTGGATTTGCAGATTTTGGTAATACTACAGTACCAAGCTGCCAATCATAACGAATACATAACTGTGGGACAGATACATTGTATTTTTTAGCCATTTCAATAATATCTTTATCTTTCATAGCTGCGCCGTGAGCAATTGGAGAAAAGCTTTCAACAACGATACCCTTTTCTTTAGAATAATTAATTAAATCCATTGGAGTCGCTGCAATATGACACAAAATTTGGTTAACTGCTGGAGTAGTAGAACTATTTTTAATAATATTATCTAAGTCTTCTTTATTAAAACTTGATACACCAATTGTGCGCAACTTTCCTTCTTTAACTGCATCTTCTAAGGCACGCCAAGTTTCAAGATTTCCTTCAAAATGACGATCATTAGATTGATTTACTTCTTTCCAAGGTTGCGGATTATGAATAATCATCATATCGAGATAATCAATATCCATTTTATTTAAAGTGTCATCAATAGATTTTTTAGCTTCTTTGTAATTCTTAATTTCAGCTGCAACTTTAGAATTAATAAATAATTTATCTCGACTAATTCCAGAATTTCGTACACCTTCACCAACTCCACGCTCATTGCCATAAGCTTGGGCTGTGTCAATGTGGCGATAGCCAATTTTTATAGCTTCTTCAACAGCCTTGGGTGTTTCACTATCAGGTATTTCCCAGACACCAAGTGCCATACGAGGAATTTTTACGCCACTATTTAAAGTATAAGTTTCATCAAAAATTGTCATACTAATCTTCCTTTCAAGATTCTTTATAATAATTTTATTATGAAATTATATCTATGTTAAATATTTATAATTAATATATAACGATAACTAATTTTTATAGCAAATAACTAAAAAAACATCCTCAATAAGAGGATATTTTTAACAATTTAATTTATTTATTCCACAAAAACTCAATCAAAGCCTTATCAACTTGACTATTTCGATGCAAACGACTATGTTGAGCAGACTTACCAGTAAATTCAATTTCTTGATAGCTTTTAGCTCGACCATTAATTAAATATTTGTAACTTTGAGCAGAACTTACGGCAACTGAACCATCAGACTTTGAGCCATCTTCTAAATCACCATACATATTAAGCACTCGAATTTGCTTTGGATAATGCTGCCTTAGCCTCAACAATTGTTTAAAACTTGAAGAAAACTTTTCCGGTTCTCCAGTTTTTTTATTCTTAATTGAGCTAGTAGAAGCAGCTTCTTCACCAAGCCAGCCATTATAATGTCCTGCAATCGAAACCACTTTGTTAATTGTGGGCAATGTTTTAATTTGATAATTATCATTAATATAATTTGCAACCATCAAATTACCATATGAATGTCCTACAAGATTAACCTCTTTAAAATTATACTTATTTTGCAAAGCTTCCAGCACATTTCTTACATCTTGCGCATCTCCATAACCTTGTTCTAGATTTACTTCAACGATTGGATTTTCTACATCTTTAGAAAAATCTCCAATCAACTTAACTTGTCCACTAGAGGCAACATCAGCTCTAATTACGTTTTTAAAATTAGTTACTCCAGCTGCAACTGCCGCATTTACCATATGCTCTTCTGCATGATAACTAGATCCATATCCATGAATAAAAATCGTTGGTAAACCTATTTTTATCTTTTTGATAGTCTTATTTTTTTGACTAACTTTTGCTTGTGAAATCATAGAATTTTTAGAAGTTTTGTTTAAAACCAAGCCTAAACAAGCTGCAAGCCCTACAATAATAATCGCTAATGCACTAATTATGCCTGCTTTTTTGTTCATAATAATCCCTTCTCTACTTTTATTCAGGGAAAATTATAAGCGAAAAGCTTTAAGAAGTGAAATACTTAGCTCTAGAATTTAATTATATGTGGCTGAACTTCTTTTCCATGACAAGCAAGTGATTCAACACAATTTTTATCTAAACTTTCTTTTCTAATCCACTCTAAAGATTTCTTTTGCGCTTTTTTATCTGTAGAAATTCCAGAAGTAATCATCTCTTTCCAAGATTTTTCTCCATATCCTCCATCTCCATAATAAAGGAAAAACTTTCCTGTAGCAGGATCAGTAATTTTAGTTGCAATTAAACCATCAGTATGACCTGGAATATTAATTAATTCTACAGTTTTATCACCAAATAAATCATATGAACGATTAAATGGACCAAGATCATCATTCCAATCATATAAATCTAAATCAAGACCATCCCACCATTTTTTCTTGAAACGGAAAGTTGAATGCTTTTTAGCATATTCATATTCTGATTTAGATACCATAATATGTTTAGCATCTTTAAATTGCTGCAAACCATTTGCATGATCACAATCAAGATGTGAAATAATTACATAGTCGATATCACTCGGTTTTATTCCCATTTGGGCAAGTTGTTCACTAGCTGTCATACCTTTAGCGACCACACCTTTATTAACTCGATATAGAATATAAGAACCTAGAGAATTGATTTGAGCTTTTTTATCGTAGATACCATTTGGGCTCATAGAACGATCCCAACCTGTATCTAAAAGTATTAAACCTTTAGGAGTTTCAACTAAAAAAACAGAAACAGGTAGCCAAATTTCTTTTTTAGCACTATCCAAAATACCAGCTGCTTTCCATAGTGAACAGTGATCACCTCCAAAAGCTAATTCTGGTGCAATTCTAACTTTTCCTGTATGTAAGACGTGAACTTTATATTGAAACATTTTTTATACCTACTTTCTTAAATTTTGTAAGTATATTTTAAATAGTCCAATATTCATATACCAGAACACAAAAACATAAAGTGTCTAATTTTCAAAAATTTTTAAAGCACGAACTACGATTCCTTGAATTTGTAATTCACTATATTTATCTGGATTAATTAAATAGTAATCAAAAGCTGCAATTGCCTCTGAAGCTACCATTTCATAAACCAGATCATCCTTAGGCAATCCTCGCTTACGAAGATTCTCTTTAATTGCATTTTTCCATTTTTCAATAAATCTTGCATCAGGACGAAATTTAGTTAAAACTAAAATTTCAGTTTTATGCTCTCTAATAAATTCAACAACATCCAAAAAATAAGAAAAATCTGTTGGTTTTACTTTTTTTCTATCAGCCAATTCACTATCTCGTGAGCTCAATTCCTTAACTAAATCATCTTCAATTTCTTTTAACAATTCATCAATATTACTATAATGACTATAAAAAGTACTTCTACCAATTCCAGCTTCTTGACAAAGTTTTTTAACTGAAATTTGCATTAAACTATGCTTCGTTAATAACTTAATAAGTGCCTTTTTTAATGCAATTTTTGATTTCATTATTTTTCACACCTTAAAATAAACAGCATTGCCTCAAATTAGCAATGCTGTTTTCTATATCATTTTATTTAGTTAACAACTCTTCATAAGCATCTTCATACTTAGGAATATCGCCTGCACCCATAAATACTACAACAGTGTTTTTATGCTTAGTGAGATCTGCAATATTATCTAAGTCAATTACTTCTGAACCTGGAATATTCTTAGTTAAGTCTTCGCTAGTAATATCACCACTATTTTCACGAGCTGAAGCATAAATTGGAGTTACGTATGCTTTATCTACGCCACGCAAAATTTCTTCGAAGTCTTTTTGATACTTTTTAGTTCTGGAATAAGTATGTGGTTGAAAGACTACCACTAATTCCTTATCTGGGAACTTTTGACGAGCAGCTTGAATAGTTGCACGCATTTCTGTTGGGTGATGAGCATAATCATCAATTACACTAATATCGCCAAAGTCTTTTTCACTAAAGCGACGCTTAGCACCCTTAAAAGTTAGCATTCCTTCACGAATATCTTCCATTGGTACTTTTTCAGTATAAGCAACCGCAATTACAGCTGTAGCATTTAAAATACTGTGGTCGCCAAAAAGTGGAATTTCAAAACGTCCTAAATCTTCACCATGAGCTACTACATTAAACTTAGAGCCTTTGGTTGTCTTTTCAATATTAACAGCTTGGAAATCATCACTATCATTAAAACCATAAGTATACTTAGGAATTTCTGTTTTAAGGCTTTGAAGACGCTTATCATCACCCCAAACAAAAAGTGCCTTTTTAGTTTGATCTGCAGCAGTTTGAAAAGCTGAAGTATAATCAGCTTGATCTTTGAAGTAGTCAGGGTGGTCAAAGTCGATGTTAGTCATGATTTGGTAATCTGGATGATATGCCAAAAAGTGTCTACGATATTCATCTGCTTCATAAACAAAGAAACGTGAATCTTTAACACCTTTTCCTCGACCATCACCAATAAGATAAGAAGTTGGTTCAACTTCACCTAAAACATGCGCTAAAAGACTAGTAGTTGAAGTCTTACCATGAGTACCAGATACACCAATTGAAGTATGCATTTGTACAATTTCTTCAACTGTATCAGGATAGCTTTGCCATTCTACACCTTGGTCAAGGCAAGACTTAACTTCTGGATTATCTTCTTTAAAAGCATTTCCCTTAACGATAATTTGACCTTCAGATTTAATATTTTTAGGATCAAAGTTTTTTACTTCAATCCCTGCCTTTTCTAAAGGAACTTGGGTAAAAGTATATTTTTCAATATCACTACCAGCAACTTTATAGCCTAAATCATGTAAAACAAGTGCTAAGGCTGCCATACCAGTACCTTTAATACCAATAAACCAAATTTCTTTTGTCTTATCTAACATATTATTGTCTCCAAACATTTAATTGCAATTTATTCGCTTTTAATTTTACCATTTTTTTAGTAAAAATTTTAAACAAAATAAAAAAGAGGCGTACTGGGCCTCTTTTTCAATATAAATTACAAAGTGATTTCACCACTAGCAATTAATTCATCGCACTTAGTTGGTTCAAATTCTGCTCCAACTTCAAAGTTATCTGGAACAACCATGATTCCACGCTTTTGTGGTGCATGTGATAAGCCAAGTTCTCTTGCAGAACAAATCATGCCGTATGAATCAACACCGCGCAAACTACCTGGCCAAATTTGTTGACCATTTGGCATCAAAGTACCAGGAAGGGCAACAACTACCTTTTGTCCTTGAGCAATGTTTGGCGCACCACAGACAATTTGATGTTCTTCTCCACCTACATCAACAGTAGTTACGTGCAAGTGGTCACTATCTGGATGTGGTTCACAAGTCTTAACATAACCATAAACTAAAGTTGGCTTACCATATTCAAGGTTACCTTCAAAGCCAACTTCTTCAAGCTTCTTATTAAGAGCTTTAAGTTCATCATCATTTAAACGAACTTCACCATTTGGCAACTTATCATAGTCCAATACTTCATTTACGTTAAAGAAGTTGTAACCAATCAAATTACCATCTTTGTCAGTAACGCGGGTTACATCGCTTTTTTCTTCAAATTCACTTCTGCCGTTGTCTTCACCTAAGATAACGATCAAAGTATTTGGATATGCTTCTTTATTAATACTAGTGATCATTTATTAAAATCTCCTCTTTTAGTCAAGTGACCGCAAGAAGTTTTCAACTTCATCTTTTGTCTTACGGTCCTTATTAACTAGTCTACCAATTTCTTGACCATCTTGGTAGACAACAAACGAAGGAATTCCCATAATATTTAATTTTTTAGCTAAATCAATTGATCCATCACGGTCAATTTTATAAAACTTTGCATTTGGAAAGTCTTTTTCAATCTGTGGCATAAATGGATCTAAAAAGCGGCAGTCTGGGCACCAAGCTGCTGAAAATTCAAGCACAACTCTGCCATCTTTTGTAATTTCCTTAAGCTTATCTTCGGTTAATTCTTTAATTTCCTCCATTTGAGTTACCTCGTTTCTGTTAGCTTACTTTTTACAAGTATTATAATCAAGAATGGTAACTTTGCCAACTATTTTGTTTTAAAATTTGCATGAAGAGCATAAATCGGATTACCCTTTGCAGCAAACTTATGCTCATATTCGGTTTCTACATTCTTTTCAACGATTTCTGGTTTTTCATGATGCAAGTCAACTGATACAAAATCAAAGTGCATCCCGTAATTATTAAGACTTTGAACAGAATAAGCAAAAAGCCCAGAATTATCTGTCTTAAATTCAATATGACCTTCAGGCATTAATACCTTTTTATATTTTGCCAAAAAACTTTTATAAGTTAAACGGCGTTTTTCATGACGAGTCTTAGGCCACGGATCACTAAAGTTTAAGTAGATAATTTCAGCACTATTTTCTTCAAAGAAAAGATCAATATCAGCTGCATCGCCACGCAAAATTTGTAAATTATCTAAATTTTCTTCAAGCTTAGTTCTTAAGATAATTCCTGCTGCTGTAGTTTGCAGTTCTAAAGCTACAAAATTCTTATCAGGGTTTTGCTTAGCTAAAGTTGTAATAAAAGCTCCCTTACCAGAACCAACTTCGATTTGAAGAGGAGCATCTGGATTTTTGAAACGATTTTTCCAGTCAATTTTTTCTTGTGGGTCTGGATTTTGTAAAACACTTTCTGGATGATCATTTACAAGCTTAACAGCCCATGGTTTATTTCTTAGTCTCATTTTTCTATTCCTTTACTTCTTATTCTTGACTTTGTAAGGCAAATAGCCAACATTTAAAATCCAAACAAAGACAAATAATGCCGCAATTGCCTCAAAAACATTCAAGTTAATATTTAGTACAACTAACCAGAATACACTAATCACCAGCCATTGCAAGAGCAAAGCTAAACTTAAAACTTGTACTAAATCACGACCTCGATTATCTCGACTAATTGGATAAACGCGATACATAATATTTGAATCAAATTCTGTTGCCATTGGAAGTAATTGATAAACTGTCAAAAAGACAACCAAAGCAGATAAACCTAATGCCCACTTCCAATCTTGCACAAGCCAAGAAACCAAAACCGCAAAAACTGTCATTCGTACAAGCAAGTTTAAATATTCTGGATTTCTAAGAAGAGATCTTCTATATAAGAATTTATTTGGATTTTCTTTAGCTAAATTCTTAGGAAGTAAGAAGTCTAAATATTTTCTACGTTTAATTGTAACTTGCTTTTCTTGAACATCAGTAAACATTGAAAAAATTGAATATACTCGATCTTTTCTAAGTCGTTCAGTATCAATTGCATAGCGCCAGTCAAATAAATTCTTTTTATTAATTTTATTTCCAAATGCTGGTTGAAAATTAGGCTCAAAAAACATTCCTATTACGCCAAGACATAATCCAATAACTTCCCAATAACTACTTGCAATCATAATTATTAAAGCTAATAAGCTCAATATATTAAAGTTTATTTTTTGACCAAAATATAAATTATTTTCTTCAGCACATAATTCATCATACTTTAAAATAAGAGCAACTATTACCAATAAAATATAATTTACTACTCCCATTTGAGCCTTAAGATTTGCAAATGGAAAAAGTATTCCTGCTAATAACAATTCTAAAATTACTGGCAATATCAAACTATAACGAAACATCGGTTTCAAATATTGCCCCATATTTTTATCTTGTGTAAATAAAAATTGCATATCAGCTTCACGAATAAGTGTAACTAAATGTCCAGTTAAAAGTGGCAGCCAAAGTAAAATTCCAACCAATGGTTTATAAAACCAAAGATTACTTGGCATTGTTTTCATTGATTGCGCATACCAAAACATTAAGGCACCAAACAAAAAAATTAGTGCCAAAATAAAGAAATCATTGAAAACCAAGGTTAAATATTTAACTGACTGCTTAAAATTTTCATTCAAACGCTTCTTTGCAATATTATTCATGATGGTCCACCTGATTCAATACCTGATATAACTTGTCAAACGGATCATCTGGTTTTAGACCATAGTGCTGACGAATTTCTTTTAAAGATCCAATAATTTCAATGGTTCCATTATTAAGAACTGCATAATTTGAAATAGCCTGTTGAGCATCTGCTAAAACGTGTGTAGTCATTAAAACCATCTTGCCTTCCACAATTGCCTTTTTAATCAAATCAATCAAATTTGCTACAGCTAGTGGATCAAGACCAGTAAAAGGTTCATCAATTACTAAAAGACTAGTATTAGCTAAAAACGCTGAAACAATCATGACTTTTTGACGCATTCCTTTAGAAAAGTGAATTGGTAACCATTCTAGCTTATCATCAAGTCTAAACATCTTTAAAAGCTCATGAGCTCTTTTCCAAGCCTTTTTTTCATCCAAATTATAACTAAGCATTGTTAATTCTAAATGCTCTTTTAAAGTTAACTCTGGATAAAGGACAGGAGTTTCTGGAATATAGGCAACTTCACGTTTAAACTTTGTTGGCTGCTGCGTCAAAACAACATCATTTAAAATAATCTTTCCTTTTTGAGGGCGTAACAATCCTAAAATGTGCTTAATCGTTGTTGACTTTCCAGCACCATTTAGTCCAATGAGCCCTAGTGCCTGCCCCGGCTTTATTTCTAAATTTATATTCTTAATCACAGGCACTCCTGTATAGCCACCTGTTAAATTTTCAATTTTTAAACTCATTTTTTCCTATCTTTCTTTAGTTATGTTTGCCTCATTATGATAACATGGAAGTATTAACAACTAAAATTTTAAAGAAGGTTTATTTATGGAAAATTTAGTAGACGATTGTTTATTCTGTAAAATTATTAAGGGTGACGTTCCAAGTTACACTGTTTTTGAAAATGATGATGTCAAGGCTTTTCTTGATATTTCACAAGTAAATCCAGGTCACGTTTTGATGATTCCTAAAAAGCATATCGTGAACTTATTTGACTACACTAATGAAGATGCTAAAAAGTATTTACAATATATTCCAGAAATTGCAAATGCTATCAAAAATGCTTTTCCAAATGTAACTGGTATGAATATTACTACTAACAATGGTGAAGTAGCTGGGCAAGTTGTCATGCATTCACATATTCACTTCATTCCTAGATTTGAAGGCGATGGCTTACACCTTATGACTCGCAACAATGCAGATGATTATAATGAAGCAAAGTATACCGAAGTTGCTAACAAAATTAAGGAACAATTTTAAGGAGACATATTTTGAGTAAGTTTGGATTAGGTTTAGCAGCAGGAGCTGCTGCAGGCTTTGTTTTATCACTTTTTAAAGATCAAAATGGCAATCGCTTAGGCGCTTCAATCAAGCGCGACTTTGATAGTTTTATGTATGATGCAGAAAGCTTAGCTGAAGGTATTCAAAATGCTAAAAAGGCAAGCTACGAATTAACGCAAAGTTTACCTCAAGCAGAGCGCGCTGTTAGTGATATCAGTGATGATGTTAGTCATTATAGTGAAAGAATTGCCCCTGATGTAACAAATATTGAAAAATCAGCTCAAAAAATTGAAACTGATTTAGATAATACTACTAAGAAAAATTAAAGAAAGTTTGATTTTTCTGTGAAAATTT
The DNA here is from genome assembly GCF_052615405.1 of Lactobacillus sp. PSON. Taxonomy (NCBI): domain Bacteria; kingdom Bacillati; phylum Bacillota; class Bacilli; order Lactobacillales; family Lactobacillaceae; genus Lactobacillus; species Lactobacillus sp. PSON. The sequence continues at coordinate 59,889 of NZ_JBQXFW010000007.1, forward strand.
AAGCTTTAAAAACAAGTAAGCTTATTTTGTGGTATATTAATTGTCGGTTACTTAATTTTATTAAGGATGTGGAGAATTTTTTATGAAGAAATATATGAAAAAAGCAGCTGCAGCTTTAGCAGTTGCAGGTGTTGCATTATCACTTTCCGCTTGTTCAAGTGGCAATAAGACTGTTGTATCTTACAAAGGTGGTAAGATTACTCAAGAACAATACTACGATGATATGAAGAAATCTCAAGCAGGTCAAAGCGCACTTGCAAACATGATTATCAATCGTGCTTTAGAAGAACAATATGGTAGTAAAGTTTCTCAAAAAGAAGTTGATAAGCAATACAACAACTACAAGAAGCAATACGGCTCTCAATTCAGCGCTGTTCTTCAACAAAACGGAATGACTGCAAGTTCATTTAAACAAAACTTAAAGACTAACCTTCTTTCAGAAGCAGCTCTTAAGAGCATTAAGAAAGTTACTAAGAAACAAGAAGAAGAAGCTTGGAAGTCATATCAACCAAAAGTTACTGTTCAACACATTTTAGTAGCTAAAAAATCAACTGCAGAAGATATTATCAAACAATTAAAAGATGGTGCTAGCTTCAAGAGCTTAGCTAAGAAGTACTCACTTGATACTGCAACTAAGAATGATGCCGGAAAATTACCAGCATTTGATTCAACTGATACTACTTTAGACAGTAGCTTTAAGACTGCTTCATTCAAGCTTAAGACTGGTGAAGTTACTGAAACTCCAGTTAAGTCACAATCTGGTTACCACGTAATCAAGATGATTAGTCACCCAGCTAAGGGAAGTTTTAGCTCTCATAAGAAGGCTATTGATAATGAAATTTACGCATCAATGGCTCAAGATCAAGAAACTATGAGAAGCGTTATCGCTACTGTATTGAAGCGTGCTGATGTTTCAATTAAGGATAACGACTTAAAGAACGTATTATCTTCATACATTTCAAGCAGTGACTTGAAGAAGTAAGATTTTTTATTACTACACAAAAAAGCAGCCATGTAGCTGCTTTTTTTGTTTTATTCAAGTTTTTTACTATTTGATAAGGCAGGGTCATCTTTTGGTCTATAAAATCTTCTACCATCTTGACTCATAATGTTTTCCGTAAATTGTCCCGGTTTTGTATGCTGCAGAGCATTAGTAATTGCATAAATTGAAGCATCTAAATCATCAATTCGATGTAATAATTCCGCCTCTAATAAAGCAGGCAATTTAGGTGAACCATATTCAAACTTTCCATGATGAGACAAAACCATATGTCTAAGTAAAAGTAAATCTTCTGACTCTAAATCCAATTTTAAATCTTTGGCGGCCATCATAATTTGCTCATCAATCAAAACTAAATGCCCTACCAAATTGCCTTCAGTTGTATATTGCGTTGCAACAGGACCTGTTAATTCTAAAACTTTTCCCATATCATGCAAAATACACCCAGCATAAAGCAAGGAGCGATTAACTTGAGGATAATTGTCAGCTAGTGCTTTAGCATCCCTAAGCATTGATACAGTGTGATAAGCAAGTCCCGCCCTCACAGCATGATGATTACTTTTGCCTGCAGGATATTCATAAAAACGGTCTCCCCACTTTTTAAGTAAATATCTGACAATTCTATTCCAGGTTGGATTCATTATTTCAAAAACGTACTTGCCAATTTCTTCCTGCATATCACTAGCTTTTTCAGGCGCAGATTTAATAAAGGCCTCTAAATCATATCCTTCTTGTTCACTAACAGTTCTTAAAGAATAGATTTTTATTTGAGGACGTCCTTGATACTCTTCTCTTTTACCATTTACTTCAACTATGGTTCCCGTTGAAAAAATATCGCTATCTCTTTGGCTAGCATCCCAGTAGTTAGCTCTAATTTCTCCTGATTCATCTCCAAGTGACAAAGCCAAATATAGCTTATCTTTTTTAGTATGTCTTAATTGCGAATTTTTAATCATTACTACGAGGTCCATTTCCTCGCCATCATTATAATCAAGCAATCTTTTAAGCATTTTCGTTCCTTTCAAAGGTCAATGGCCTGATTCCTAACTTTTCAACCAAATTTTCTTGAGCAGTAAAAATCAAAATTTGATTATTTTCTGCTACTTTTTTTAATAACTTAACAATATATTTTATTCTATAATCATCAAAATTTACAAATGAATCATCAATTAAAATCGGTAAAATTATCTGATCCTTAATCTGTTCAACAAAAGCTAATTTCAAGGCAAAATATAATTGTTCACTTGTTCCTCGCGACAAAAATTTAACTTCCCGCTTCTTACCATCACTTCTCATAACTGATAGTTTTTTATCTAAAATAATATCAGTGTATTTCTCACCAGTTAAAAGTCTAAAATATTCTTTAGCACTTTTTAGCATTTTAGGAAATCTTTTATTAGAAGCAATATCAAGCGCATGACTAATCCACTTCGAAGCAAATAAAGCAGCCAAGTATTCTTTACTAATATTTGCGAATTGAGCTTCTATGTCAGCTAAACTTTGTTTTTTCTCAAAAATAGCCTTAGAATCTGCCAAGTTTTTCAATTGGATTTTAATTTCTGCAATATTTTGATGTAAAGAAGAGATTTCTTTTTCCTTCTGAGTAATTTTATCAGAAATTTCTTTTAATTGATCTATTAAATTATTTGCTGACTGAGCAAGCTCTTCTAATTCATCTAAATTATCCGTCAAATTAGATTGCAAAGTTTCAATTTGTGTTTGAAGCTTTGTTTGTTTTAATGACTCCTGATACAAATTATTATACTCAGAAATATTTTTTACTTCTGCTTGAGTCAATAAAAGTTTTATTTGTAAGTTTACTTCTTTAAGATGATTAAGATTATTATTCAAATTTGTTTGTATTTCTTGCTGCTTATTCTGATTTTGAACAAATAATTTATTTTTAGCTTCAAGCTCATTTAAAGCAATTATTACACTATTAAAATCAGGATTTATGGTCGTTTTCAAAGCTTTATTTAATTCATTGGATAAAGCTACTAACTTAGCATGAATTTCGTTAAGGTGTTTGGTATTTTCTTTTTCTGCTTTAATTTTTAGCCTATATTGAGCCAGTTGCACTAATAAATCTTTTAAATTTAGTCGATCAGGATCTAAACCATATTTTTGTCGAAAATTATTTCTTTTTTGGTTAGCCTTTTTAGCTTTTTCAACTAATAATTTTTTCTTTTTATTTTTGAAAAATTGATAATACACACCATATAATCCAACACTTATTCCTATAATGATATAAATCAAGGCACTACTCTTTAAAAAAGTGATACTTGCTACACCAAAAATAGCTAATAACATTCCCAAACAAGCAACTGGATTAATAATTGATTTAGAAAATTCAGGAATATCTTCTTTTTTAGGTAAATTATTATAATCAGCTCTTAATTCTTGAACTTCATCTTGACTCTTACCAAAAACCTGTCCCAACTCAGGTGTTAAAGCTAAAAGCTGTTCTTCTTCCGCTTTAATTTGGTCAGCTTTTTGACGACATATTTTATCTTCTGTTTGCCATTGTAAAAGTTCAGCTCTTTTTTGTAATAATTCATCATAGTTATTATCTAAATTATCGCTCTTTAACTTTTCAAGCTGCGCCTTTTCATTATCTATTATTCTTTTTAAATTATCTTCTTGAGCAAGCAAAGATTGAAACTTTTGATAATTTTGATTATCAAAGTTTATCTTTTTCCTTTGTAAGCATAATCTTTGTAAAGTCTGATAATTATTTAAATCTCTTTTTAAATTACTAAGGTGACTTTGTTGCCGATTCAATTTTTCTAAAATAGCAGTCTGTTCAGTTAACTTTTTAGTTTGTTTATTAAGTTCAGCTTGTAACTCTTTATATTGAGAAAATTCTGTCTGACTTTGAAGTAAATCTTCTCTTTTATTTTGAAGCTCTTGCAATAAGCGATTTACTTCCGGTCTTTTTCCGGTCTTTTTAAATAGGCTTCTAGCTTCTTTATCGAACTTGTCTCGTTCTTTTATCAGTTGGGTACTCTTAGAAGCTCCAAGATAATAAATACGCTCTAGGAGGTCTTCTTGTTTTAAAGCAGTAATTTTACCTAGCATTCCTTGATTAAAAATAAAACTATCAACATAAAAATCACTATCAATATTATGAATCTTATCAAAAAAGATATCCTCAGAAACTTCTTTTCCATCTTTTTTTACTGTTAAGATTCCGCGCTTAGTCTTATCCCCTTTAGCCCACAAACGCTCTAACTTGTATCTATCACCAGTTTTTTCATCTTCAAAATAAAGTGCCCCACCCATTGGAGATACCTGAGCCAAAGGCTTATAATCTTCAAAAAAAGGCGAAGAATTATTTCTTAAGTAAAAACCAAACATTATTTGCTTGATAAAAGCAACTGTTGTACTCTTACCAGCTTCGTTAGCACCAAAAAAGACATTCAATTGTGAGCTTGGCAAATCAAACTTTACATCAGATAATTGACCAAAATTAACAATTTCTATTCTTTTAAGTCTCATCACTAAATCCTTTCAATCGACTAGCTAATTTTACTTCTGCAAGTTGCTTTACATGCTTTTTAAACGATGGACTATTAGCTAAACGATAACTGAAAGGGTCTTTTTTTGCCCAATCTGAAATAATTTGTAAAAACTCCTCCTCAAAAACTACTTCTTCTGCATCCCTAAATGCTTTCTCATCACCAGAATTAAGTTGAAATTTTTCATTTACTTCAAATTTAACATCAACTAATTGTGAATCATTTTGTAATTGTAATGAAATTGATGTCCAAAAATTATTATCTTCTAATAGCTCTTTTTCTTCATCAGTTAAATTTTGTGCACCAATAACCCTTAATGAGTAATAAGTGGTTTCCAATGGATGGAGCGAATTTAAAATTAAACTTTGCAATTTACTTTTAGCTATTTCTTGGTCTATTTCAATTTCTACTTCTTGCCATTTAATAGGGGCTGTTTTTATAAAATCAATTTTAACTTTTTGAGTTTTTTCATTAACTTCACCTAAATAACAACCCTTTTCTCCCATTTCATTAATGTGCCGTCCTTGAATATTTCCCGGATAAACTATCAAAGGAGCTTCAGAAATAATTTGTCTTTTGTGAATATGACCTAAAGCAAAATAATTATAATTTAATGCCTTTATTTCTTGAACTGTATAAGGAGCATAACTGTTCTTATGTGTTGTACTCTTTTCTTGAGCGTGCATTATCCCAAAAGTAAAATCATTTGTCTTTGATGGAAACTCACTAATCATATTTTTTTCAATATGATTATTTAAATACGAAAACCCAACAACATCATATTTAAAGCCAGATTTTGTTTTGTAGCTAACTTTTTCTATTTTTTCTCCATTTCCAAGCAATTTAAAGTATGGACTTTCTTCAACAAGTAAATCTTTTTTGTCCATATGGTCATGATTACCAAAAATCATCACAACTTGAATATTGGCATCAGTTAATCGTTTAATCTCTTTAGCAAAAAATAATTGGCTGCTTGGTGTAGCCTGACTACTATCAAAAGTATCCCCTGCTATTAAAACCAAATCAACTTGCTTTGTTAAAGCTAAATCAACTATTGTTTTTAAGGATTGATTAGCTGCATCATGTATTTTATTAAATGCTTTAGATGGCAAAAAAGATAGCCCACGAAATGGACTATCTAAATGCGCATCAGCAAAATGAATAAATTTCATATTACCTTATTTTCTAAGATCTGCGTAAAGATCGTTAATTGGATTTGTGAAAGTCTTTTGAACATCATCCAATAACTTATATACAACCTGTTCACTTTGCAAAAGCTTTACAATGTTCTTGTTGTCTTGAACTTTCTTGTTCAATTCTTGGTATGCCTTTTGATCATCTTCACTAAGTGGTGCACCAGTTTGTTGAGCGTTAATGATCTTAGTTTGAAGTGCATCCATTTGCTTGAACAAATCTGCACTTTCTTGATCATCCATTACAGCCTTAACTGCTGCTTGAAGATCCTTAAATTCTGGGGTTTCTTGTAAGTCCTTTGCTAATTGATTAGCATTATCGTAGATATTTACCATAAGATAAAAATCCTTCTTTCTAATAAAATTTAGTTGCCAAAAAGGCCCTTGATATCATTATACCATTGATTGAGCGTCTCTTGGGCAGAACCGATTCCTTTTTGAATTTTATCTCCAATTCCACCAGTCCAATCATTATTTGCACCATTTTCTTTAATTATTTGACTTGGTGCTTTCTCACTAAACTGAGTCTGAGCAGTATATGGCAATATTCCTTCCATTTCAGCCTTATATAATCTAGTAATCCCTGTTTCAGATATTCCCTGCATAAAGTGCTGACGATCGGTTCTATCATATCCTACCCAAGTTGCCAATACAATATCAGGAGTATAGCCTACAATCCATTGATCTTTAGTACCAAAGCCATAAGAATTTGGTACTTCTGTAGATCCAGTTTTCCCAGCAACTCTAAAACCATTTGGCTGAGCGCTTCGTGCAGTCCCGTTAGTAAAGACTCCTAACATCATTGTCGTCATTTCTTTAGCAGTATTAGTTGAAATAATTTTATGTGTTTTAGGGTTATTATTTTCAACTAATACATTTCCACTGGCATCAGTAATTTTAGTAATAAAATAAGAATTATCTGGTAAACTTCCCTTATTAGCAAATGCGGAATAGGCTCTAGCCATTTGAAGTGGAGATACACCACTAGAAAGTCCTCCTAGTGCTAAAGCTAAATTTTGGTCATTTTTTGGAACATTAATACCAAAATTTTCTACTGATTTAACACCCTTTTGGACACCTATTCTATCTAAAAGCCATACAGCAGGGACGTTTTTACTTTCTGCTAAAGCTTGATACATTGGTATCTTATCAGAATAACCATTATCAACATTATGAGGTTCATAACCATTCTTACCAAACTTTTGCAGCTTATTAGAAAGTTCTGAATCATAATGATAACCTTCTTGAAGAGCTGGTGAATAAACTGCAAGTGGCTTGATTGCAGACCCTGGTTGGCGCTTCATCTGGGTTGCTCGATTATAACCTCTAAACACATGCTCGCCGCGACCTCCGACAACTGCTCTTACAGCGCCAGTAGAAGGATCCATCGCTACACTTGCTCCTTGAACTTGAGTACCATCAGAAGCTGAAGTTGGAAAAAGCCAACTTTGATTGAATTTTTCCTGCATTTGTCCTTGATAATCTTGATTCAAGCTAGTATAAATTTTAAGACCCTTATTCATAACATCTTCTTCTTTTAAGCCATATTTATTAATTGCTTCATTAACAACTGCATCAAAGAAGTAAGGATATTTATAGCCATCTTTACCATGATAAGTATCATCAAGTGTTAATCCTGTTTGAGAAGCGGCAGTTGCTTCTTGTTTGCTGATTTTACCAGTGTCAGCCATCAAACCTAATACCATATTACGTCTTGCAGTTGCATTAGCCATATGATCAATTGGGTTATAAAAACTAGGATTTCGCAACATTCCTGCCAAGGTAGCTGCTTCACCTAAAGTTACATCACTAGCATTTTTACCAAAATATTTTCGACTTGCATCTTGGACGCCCCATACTCCATTACCAAAGTAAGCATTATTAAGATACATAGTTAAAATATCTTTTTTACTATAGACATGATTAATTTCTATTGCAAAAAACAACTCCTCAAGCTTACGAGAAAAAGTCTGTTGCTGAGTTAAAAGCGAGTTCTTAGCAAGTTGCTGAGTTAAAGTTGAACCACCACCAGTAATTTCACCATGATGAAGCACAAGATTAATTCCAGCTCGAGCCATTCCCTTAACACTAAAACCAGGATTTTTCCAAAAGGTTCTATCTTCTGTAGCTACTACAGCTTTTCTAATATTTGGTGAAATTTGATTGTATTTTACAAAAGAACCTTTTTGAGAGTATAGAGACCCGGCCTTTTTTCCTTTATAATCATAAATTGTAGTCGTTGTTGAAAGCGACGCCTTCAAATTCGAGATATTTGAAGTTTTGACTTTAATGGTGTAATACGTACACGTAACTAAAGTCAAAAGCAAGAGGATCACAATAATCCATCTGCCAACATAGAAGCGATTATCAAAACGGCGCCATGCCTCTTTGAAACCGCGCTCTTTAGATTGGTTGTTCATCTTGCATTCTCCTTTACAGTAAACAAGTTGATTTTACCATATTTGATGAAAACGTACGTTTTTCATTTAGAGATTTAAGAAAAATACAAAAATTATGACATACACTTTTACACTTTTATATCCAAAAGATAAACCAGAAATTTCAGTTAGTGACTTATTAAAGGAACTCCTTATTCCTCGTAAATGGCGCCACTTTTTAAGAACAAAAGAGCAAGTTACAGTTAATGGCAAGTATCGCTATTTTAATCAATTAGTATACCCTAATGATAAAGTTCAATTAAAGTTAGATTTTATCGAAAGTCAGCAACAAACTTATCCTGCTAGTGGCAAAATGCCAGATATTATCTATGAAGATGAGAATTTATTGATTATTAATAAGCCTAAAGGTCAAAAAACACACCCCAATTTATTTGAAACTGATACAGCCTTAAATGACTGTGCTACTTACTTAAAAAGCAGCCCTTATATCGTACATCGTCTTGACATGCTCACTAGCGGTCTTCTTTTAGTAGCAAAAAATCCTGCCGTTGTTCCGATTCTTAATCGAGAATTAACAAGCAAGATTTTTAAAAGAAATTACGAAGCTACTGTTATTCACCCAGAAAATTTAAATTCTTCTGGCACAATTACTGCCCCAATTGGGCATAACCCACTAGACCAGCGCAAGCGAATGGTAAGAGAGGATGGTTTAAAGTCAATTACTCACTATCAGTTAATCCAGAAAAATAAATCCACAGCTAAAGTCAAAGTAAGTCTAGAGACTGGCCGTACTCATCAGATTCGTGTACATCTAGCTTCTATAGGCTCACCTATTGTGGGGGATCCATTATACAATCCTGAGTTTGATGAAAGTGATTTACAACTTAAAGCGGTGGAGATGGAATTGATTAAGCCTTATAGTTTTGACAAGATAAAGGTAGAATTATAATAATCTTTTTAATTCTTCGTAGAAATTTTCTCTAGTACCTACCAATAATATAATTACTATAATATTATCATCTTTAATTTTGTATCCTATACGATATTGCGTTTTTTGATACCAAATTTTTTTAGTATAAATTGTTGCTAAATCGCCTTCTTTGGGTTTTCCTGAATATGGATTAATAGCAATATCCTTAAAAATTAAGTCAGAAAATTTCTTTTTTAATATTCTATCTTTTAACTTCTTAATATATTTTTTAGGCTTATTACTACCAAACTCAATTTTATAAACCAATTTCTTTTTCAAACTCCTCTTGTGTCATTGGTTGTGCTTTTTCATCTGCTTCAGCAGCAATTTTATCAATAGCACTAGGAATATTTGATTTCATTTCTTTAAATTTTGAAATCAATTTCTTACCTTCATATCCCTGATTTACCAAATCCTCTAAAATTTTATCATCAAAATCCCAAAAGTCATCTTGAGCAAACTTATAAAAAATACCATTTTTAGTTAATTCAGGAATCATTTTAGTATTTTCATCTATGTTAAAAGATTTAGGTACTAATAAAACTAAAGAATTCCCTTGTTTTCTAACTTTAGTTTCTTTTACTGTAGCCATTTTTTCACCTCATATAAGTAATTACATGTAATTGATTAACTTGATTATAACACAGATTAAATAAATCCTCTAAACAAAAAACGCAAGGACAAAATCCTTGCGTTTTTTTTATCTTAATAGGAGATATTATTCTTCGTTCAATGATGAACGGTCAAATGATACATCCTTAAGTTCGTCATCGATAGTTCTAGTACCCATCCAAGCAATCATTTCCTTCATCTTATCAGTGATTGCTTCAGTACCTGGCAAGAGAAGCTTACGTGGGTCGTAACCCTTGTTCTTCTTGTCTTCGTCCTTACCTTCTTCGATGTACTTACGAGTAGCTTCTTGGAATGCTAATTGGAATTCAGTGTTGATGTTGATCTTAGCAATACCAAGTTGAATAGCCTTCTTGATTTGGTCTTCAGGAATACCTGAACCACCGTGAAGTACAAGTGGAGTGTTTGGAACAGCGTCAGCAATTTCCTTCAAACGAGTGAAGTTAAGACCCTTCCAGTCAGCTGGGTAAACACCGTGAATGTTACCGATACCACAAGCAAGCTTGTCAACACCAGCTTCAACGAATGCCTTAGCATCTTCAACAGAAGCTAATTCACCGCCGCCTTGGTTTTCACCGATCTTACCGATTTCAGCTTCAACTGAAATACCACGTTCGTGAGCAAGCTTGATGATTTCCTTAGTCTTAGCCAAGTTTTCTTCAACTGGAAGATTGTGACCATCAAACATAACTGATGAGTAACCAAGCTTAATACATTCAATAGCTGAGTCGTAGTCACCGTGGTCCAAGTTCAAGATAACTGGAACTGAGATACCCATTGCGTCGATTTGGTCAGCAACCATGTCCTTAACGAACTTGTAGCCACCCATGTACTTAGCAGCACCAGTTGAAACTTGGATAAGCAATGGAGTTCTAGTTTCTTCTGCAGCACGAAGTTCTGCACGAGTCCATTCCAAGTTGTTAGTGTTGTAAGCACCTACAGCGTAGTGGTTCTTACGAGCATCTAAAAAGATTTGATTACCATTATCAAAATAAGCCATTTAAAAAATACCTCCTAAAAATCTTACATGTTCATTGTACCTTTTATTGAGTAAATGAACAACGTTTTCAGATAATGTAAGCGTTATTATTTTATTTTAACTACATTTCCTTAGGAGCGTTTACACCCAATAAGCGCAAACTCTCTGTTAAAACAATTGATGTTGCTTCTACTAATGCAAGACGAGAAGCAAGTTGATCATCATCAGTCAAGATCTTCACATTAGCATAGTACTTGTTGAACTTCTTAGATAAGCCTAAAGCAAACTTAGCAATTACAGATGGTTCAAACTTATCTGCACTTCTTGCAATGATTCTTGGGAAGTCTGCTAAGTCTTTAGCAACTGCGAATGCCCATTCATCATCTAAATTAAAGTTATCATCTGCTGGCTTTTTACCCATTGCAGCAGCTTTACGCAAGACACTTTGCGCACGAGCATTAGTGTATTGTACGTAAGGACCAGTATCACCTTCAAAGCGCACAACTTCTTCTAAGTCAAAGTCAAAACTATCAAGACGGTCATTCTTAAGATCGTGGAAAATCACAGCCCCTACACCAACATCATGGGCAACTTGGTCTTGATCAGCTAAGTCTGGATTCTTTTCTTCAATTTGCTTCTTAGCTAAACTTACAGCGTCCTTCAATACTTGATCAAGGAAAACAACGTTACCTTTTCTAGTTGATAACTTCTTACCACCTTGAGTAATAAGACCAAATGGAATGTGGTGAATATCATCTGACCAATCATAGCCCATCTTCTTAAGAACAGTCTTAAGTTCAACGAAGTGTTGAGCTTGCTCATTACCTACTACATAGAGCATCTTAGCAAAGTCATATTCCTTCATTCTCCATTCAGCAGCTGCCAAGTCACGAGTTAAGTAAATTGAAGTACCATCTGACTTAACAATAATGGCTGGATTTGCATCTTCACCCATATCAACTACTTGAGCACCACGAGATTCATGAAGTAGACCTTTATCCTTCAATTCTTCAATTACAGGTTGCATCTTATCGTTAAAGAATGCTTCACCATTATATGAATCAAATTCTACACCAAGTTCTTTATAAATACGGTTAAAGTCAGCTAGTGAAACTTCACGGAACCACTTCCAAAGCTCAACCGCTTCTGGATCTCCTTCTTCAAGCTTCTTAAACCATTCACGGCCTTCTTGTTCAAGTTCTGGGTTTTCTTCAGCTTCTTTATGGAAACGTACATAGTAGTGGAAAAGATTCATAATAGGATCCTTCTTCACATCTTCTTCATTTCCCCAGTGCTTATAAGCCGCAATCAACTTACCAAATTGTGTACCATAATCACCTAAGTAATTGATCTTAATAGGCTTGTAGCCAACTTTTTCCATAGTTTTGGCAATTGAATTTCCAATTACAGTAGAACGAAGGTGGCCCATACTCATTGGCTTAGCGATGTTGGGGCTGGACATATCAATAGGGACATTTCCATGACCAATTTCTTGATCTCCATAGTGTTCTCCAGCTGCTAAAACATCCTTCAAAGTTGAAGAGATAAGCTTTTCGTGGTCAATTGCAAAGTTAACATATGGTCCAACAGCCTTAATGCTTGCAAAGTCATCACTTGATAATTCACTAGCAATATTTTGGGCAATTTCTGCAGGATTCTTGTGCATAGTCTTTGCTAAAACAAAACAAGGAAATGCGTAATCCCCCATCTTAGGGTTCTTAGGACGTTCAATAAGAGCATTAATCTTTTCTTCTGGAAGATCTACTTGACTATTAATTAATTCAACAACTTCTTTTTTAAAATCCATATGATGCCTTTCTATATAAAAAACGCCTCTTCCTACAATGTAGAAAGAGACGAGATGTTATCCCGCGGTACCACTCAACTTGATACTTAAGTATCCGCTTGTTATATTCTATTCTTATTAGCTAGACACGCCTTCATGAAGGTTCTTACCTGCCTCACACTCTATGCAGATTCGCTGAAAAAAACTACTTCACTACTACTTCTAACACTTCTGTGATATTATACCAGCTAATGCGGTTTTTTGCTACTGATTGAGTTTAAAACTTAATTGTTATCCGATTCAAAATTTTTTGCTTTTAATAATTTTTTCAAATACCTTATATCTTTTTACAATAATTATCCTTAAAACAAAACAGCCCTCATTCCTAATTAGAACGAGAGTTGTTTTGTTTGTTGTTAATTTTTACTGAAAATATACTGGAGAAAGCTTGGGATTTCAATCTCGAGATGAATCCAGCAATCTAAGTGACAAGTTTTGTTTTAAAAAATCTATAATTTTAAGATTTCGTTCGCTTTTTTCTCTTATTTTGTTTTGATATAATTTAAAAATAAAATCAAGAAAGGAGGCACAAAAATGCTTGCTGGAATCAAGTTAAGACTATATCCAAATCAAAAACAACAAGGACAATTATTTCAAATGTTTGGTAATGACCGTTTTGTTTGGAATCAGATGCTTGCGATGATGAATGAGCGTTACAAGAATAATCATCATTTGCCGTTCTTAGGTAAATACAAGCTAGATATTTTGTTAAAACCTTTAAAACATCAATATAGCTTTCTAAAAAACAGTGATTCTTCTAGTCTTCAAATAGTTAATGCTAATTTAAATCAAGCTTGGAAGAACTTCTTTGATAGGTCAATCCGTGCAGGAAAGCCAAAATTTCATTCAAGAAAGTCAACTAAGAACTCTTATACTGGTAAGTCAACTGTTCGTGTTATTGGCAGGCGATATTTAAAATTGCCTAAGCTTGGCTACATCAAAACTGGCAAGACTGGCATTTTGAAAGATACCCAGATCAAGCGTTATACAGTAAGCTTAGAATCAACTGGAAAGTACTACATTTCTTTTCAAGTTGAAGTTGAGAAGAAAGAATTTCCTAAAACTAACAAAGAAGTCGGAATTGATGTCGGGATAGCTGATTTGGCTATTCTTTCAAATGGTATCAAGTATGATACTTTTGATGGCTCATATTTTGATAAAAAAGCTACTGAATGGCAAAAAAAGTTCTCAAGAAGACGCCATTTAGCTCAAAGATTGATCTTGCAAGATAAAAATAAAAAAATCCCCAATCCAAGAAGCTTAGAAAGTTTCAAGAATTGGAGAAAGGCACGTATTTTAAAAGCAAAGTATCAGGATAAAGTCAAAAACCAAAGAAAAGACTATCTCCATAAAATTACAACTGAACTAGTCAAAAACTATGATGTGATTGCAATCGAAGATTTGAAAGCCAAAAATCTTCAAAAGAATCATAAACTGGCTAAATCCATTAGTAATGCGAGTTGGAGAATGTTTAGAATGATGCTTGAATACAAGTGCGAATGGTATGGCAAAAAGCTAATTGCTGTCAATCCCAAGAACACTTCAAGAATCTGTTCGAATTGCGGATTTAATAGCGGTGAAAAGCCACTGGATGTTCGTGAGTGGACTTGCCAAAAATGCAAAACCCATCATGATCGAGATATTAATGCGGCAGTTAATATCCTAAATAAAGCAAAGCTAACTGGTTAGGAACTAGCCAAGGTAAATAGGCAAGTTCTGTGAGTTAGGTGTGAGACCTTCTAGACATCAGAAGCTAATTCTCTGTAAGATCCTAAACACTACCTGCTGTTCCCAGAAACTCGGGAATTCATTCCCGATGTAGTTCATTTAGCTAAGAAAAACTAATAGTTAATTTTTTACCAAGAGCATTTGCTAGCTTTGTGAGTGTATCAATACTTGTATTATCTCCACGCTCAATTCTAGCAATTGTTGATTGAGGAACATTAGCTGTTTCTGCTAATTGACGTTGTGATAGTCCTGATTTTTTACGAATTTCAGTTAATGCAACAGCACTTTCTAATTTAGTAGTTTCATTTTCAAACTCTTGCTTAAATTCTGGATCTTTAAGCTGCTCATTCAGATAATCTTTAAAATCCATAATTATTGCTCCTTTTTCTTGTTATCATAATATTCTTTACGTAGTACCTTAGCATGATTTATTTCACGTACTGGAGTTTTCTTAGTCTTTTTAGTAAAGCCATTAGTTATCATATATTTTGTTCCATCTACATAAAAATATAAACCACGTTGTTGATTTTTTCCTACTTTTGAGCGGATTTCATATAAATTTTTATCAATAAATTTTACCCAATTTTGCTGTATTCCAATACTAATTCCTTTAATTGATACTTGGTTAATAGTTGCTAATAACTTTGCTCTATCTTTTTTACTAAGTTTATCCAAAAACTCTTGAAACTCAATATGACCATTAGGTCGCCTATAAAATTCAAAGTCTAATTCTTCCATATTTTTATGATAGCATATAATAATCATTTACTCAATATATGCTATTACAAGTTTACAATAAAAAATTAAAATGGATTTTAAAATTATCCTTAAAACAAAACAGCCCTCATTCCTAATTGGAACGAGAGCTATTTTTGTTATTCGAGAAAAGTTATAAACTTATAACTTTATCTACGCTTTTTCTTACGATCAGCACCTACAAGTCCTACAAGTCCTGCTAAAGCAGCAGTCATAATGCCTGCAACTTCTGAAGCAGTGTTAGATTTTTCACCGGTTTGTGGCAAAATCTTATCAGACTTAGGAACAGCTGTACTCTTGTATGAAGTCTTAGTACCTTTCTTAAGGTTATCCATATCTTCATGAAGTGCTGCAGTTGCTTCTCTATACTTCTTCTTAGCAGATACAGTTTCATACTTAGATGGGTTAGATTTTCTGTATGAAGTCTTCTTAGGTGTTGAAGGCTTTGGAGTAGAATCATCTTGAGTTGGAGTACTTGGCTCATCTGGCTCACTTGGAGTATCTGGTTCTGATGGAGTATCAGGAGTAGTTGGTTCTGAAGGCTGACTTGGTGTTGGTGTGTCAGGAGTTGATGGCTCAGTTGGAGTGGTTGGTTCAACTGGCTTATCTGGAGTTGGATTTGATGGCTCTGGAGTTGGTGTATCAGGGGTTGATGGAATTGATGGTTCTGATGGGTTTGGATTTTCTGGAGTAACTGGTACTTCTGGAGTTGGATTTACTGGCTTATCTTCCTTAAGCTTGTAAACATAAACAGTATGTTCATCATGATCAGTAAATGTACCATTAGTATTCTTACTCTTAGATGGAACTAATTCATAAGTCTTTCCATCTACTGTAATAGTTGATTTTTCATAACCACTTGTTGAACCGTTGTAAGTGTCTCCAGTTGGGTAATCCTTTGGATCCTTGACATCAGGAATCAACTTGTTGCCATCTTCGTCAACATATTCAATAGTCCAGTGATACTTCTTCTCAGTTGGTTTATCTGGAGTATCTGGCTTGTTTGGTTCATCCGGTTCATTTGGTGTTGGTTTATCTGGAGTATCTGGCTTGTTTGGTTCATCCGGTTCATTTGGTGTTGGATTATCTGGTGTATCTGGCTTGTTTGGCTTATCTGGTTCATTTGGTGTTGGATTGTCCGGTGTATCTGGCTTGTTTGGTTCATCTGGTTCATGCGGTGTTGGCTCGTCTGGAGTAGTTGGAGTCTTTTGCTTATAAACAAGATAACCATCAGTCAAGTTTGGATCCCAGTTACTTACTTCATCATCACGTTCTCCATTATTCAAGTCAAGGCTGCTGTCATGAGTCCAAGTTCCATCATTAACACCACGCTTAACAGCTTCTTGCTTATCTAAAGTAATAGTATCTGGAGTAGTAACTGCTTCAAAAGTGTACTTACCATTTTCACCAGTTACACTATGAGCTTCCACTATCTTCCATTCAACAGCTGGAGCATCTACATACTTAGCAACTACCCATACCTTGTTGCCATTTGCGTCAGTTACTTCCTTAGCAACTACATTCTTACCAGTTACGGCATCAACATAGTAAGAACCATCAATAGTAATGTTTTGGGTAGTAATATCTTGAAGTTCAGGCATCTTTGTTACACTTAAGCCTTTACCTTCATCAGCTACATAGTGAATCTTACGTACAGATTCTTTAGTTTCGTGCTTTTGAATTGCGCCATGAACTAAGTAAACATTAAAGTGACTATCTTCTTCGCCATACTTATCGTTATTAAAGTCAGTTCTTACAAAGACATATCCTTGCTTTTCATATTCCTTAATACGTTCAGCTGGATCTTTAGTGAAGGAAATATCTTCACCAGGCTTACCATGTTCTTGAGCATCTGGATCAGTTTCGCCTAACTTAACAGCCTTATCTTCACCATCAGTAATATCCCAGTAAGTAATATCAGCATTTACATCCTTAGTGTAAACTAAGTAAACATGTTCAACGCTGCCATCTGGAATAGTTGAAGGAATTGCTTCTTGTGGTGCATAGTTAACATCTAAGTGTGGATCAGTTGGAGCATTGTTAGAAGCATATTCAATAGTCCAAGTTCCAGCTAATGCACCTTCACTCTTAAAGATAATATCTTGTGCTTGCTTGTTGTAACTAGCTTGACCATCAGTAATAGTTACATCTTGGTTACTTGCATTATTATTAACTGTCCAAGTCTTATCCTTTGGTGCTTCTTTAGTGTAATCAACTACATAGATAATATTGCCATCTTTGTCAAGACCAGCCTTCTTAACTGCAACTAAATCTCCACTTCCATCTTCATTAGTAGTGTAGTAAGTAGTAGTAAAGTTAATAGTTTGCGTCTTTTCATCTTGCAATACTGGGAATTCTGACTTATCAGCTACATAGTGAATAATACGCTTAGCAGACTTGTTAGCAGTATGCTCAAAGGCTTGTTGTGCATAGTAGATAGTATATTCTTGGTTAGCACCATTTTTTACAGTACTTTGAATCGTATCTGCTGGTACGATTTCATTAATTAAGTCTGGACCATTTTCTTTATCTTTAGAAGCATTTACACGAATCCAGTTACCAGGGATTTTTCCGTCAGTAATTTCTGGAACATCAACTTGGATAAAGTTAGGATCCCCACTAACAACCCATGAATCATCTACTGGCTTAGCAGTATTACTATAATCAACTACCCAAGTACCATCTGATAATTGTTTAGCATTTACAAAAATTTCTTTACCATTCTTATCTAAGGCTGTGAAGTAGTGTCTATTGAAACTTACTGTTTCAGTAGTTGAATCTTTCAAAACTTCATGAGTATTTTCAGTTAAGAAGTTTACTACACGGTTAACTGATTTACTATCTTGATGCTCTTGCGCCTTTTGTGCGTAGTAAATAGTGTATTCTTGGTCAGCACCATTTTCTACAGTATCTTGAATTTCATCAGCAGGAACTATTTCTCCATCAACTTCTGGTCCATTTTTTCTATCTCTTTTAGCACTTACTCTAATCCAGTCACCAGGCAAAAGTCCATCAGTAATTTCTGGAACATCTACGCGAGTAAAATCAGCGTTGCCATCTGATACCTTCCAAGCCTTAGCATTTTCGGCATCTTTACCTGTTAAAACATCCTTAACTACGGTAATATCGTGACCGCTACTATCTTTTACAGTCTTAACACTAACAACATTACCATTGCCATCAGTATAGTAGTTTTGACTGAAAGTTACACTTTCTACTGGGTTGTCTTTAAGTAAAGTTTGACCATCGACTGTCTTGAAGTGAACAACACGTTTAACTGTCTTTGTGTCTGAATTTTCATGTGCTTTTTGGTAGTAAACTAAAGTTACATCAGGTGCAGTGTATTGGGTCTTATCTTGGCTACTTTGCTTATAACCATTCCACTCACCATTTATAGTAGTTGGCGCTGGAACTAAACTTTCAGAAGCAGTATCATACTTAGTCCAATCACCCTTTAAATTACCATCAGCAACTTCAATCGTATCTTGACCGGTAATCTTATTGGCACTTTCAGTTGGCTTCACTACTTCTTTAAACTTGTCACCATCTTTAGCTGTCCAAGTAATTGGAGCAGCAGCTTGAGTGCCATCTACAATGTAAAGAATGTTACCATTAGCATCTTTCATTACATTACCGTCAGCATCTTTAGCTTCACCTTTTACTGCAACAGGTACGCCATTAATATCACTATAAAATTCACTACTAGTGTAAGTTACAGTTTGCTTAATAGGATCAGCTAAAGCTGGCTTATCTTCACGATCTGCAACAAAATTAATATTTCTAGTTACAGTTTGAGTAGCTGTTTGCTTAGTTGCAGTACGAACTAACTTAATAACACGGTGTAAAACATTTAACTTGTGACCATCATTGTCTTGAGTAGTGCTGTCTTTAGTCCAAACCTTATCCTTATCATAAGAAAGGTTATCCTCATCTGCACTTACAAAAGCATAACCATTTGCAAGGTATGCGTTTAATACATCTTGATAGTTTAATGTAGTTAAACCATTAATTGTCTTGTTAGCGCCAGCCGCATGTGAATCAGTGGTCAAAGCACCTTGCTTAGTGTAGTCACCTGCTTGGTAGCTATACTTAACGCCAGTACCTGTATAATCAGTAGTAGTCTTTAATTGCAACTTGTCAACATCATTGTCAGATTCTTGACGTGTAACAAAGTTATTATTAGAACTTTGCCAAGTAAGTTCTGGAGCATTAAAGTTTGATAAGTTAATAGGACTCTGAGCATCAGTAATATCTTCAAAAGTTACTTCAACTGGTTGGTTGTGATAGTAAGTGATATAAACTGTTGGTGGATTATGAGTGGCTTTTTGACCATTTACAAATCCGTATCTCGTAGTTACTCCATAAGTATCTACTTCACCAAAAGCAGTTCCAGTCTTAGCAACATCGCCCTCAGTAGTAGTCCATGAGCCGTTTTCTACAGATGCATCTACCTTTGCGCCATCAAATTGAATTGGAAAGGAATTATTACTAAAAGAAGCATTTGAATTCATACCATCAATTTGACCAGTGACTGGATTATATTTTCTTGGAGATACATGACGCCAAGCAATTTCATTTACATCACCTTTAGGCGCACTGGGATCTGTTGAAGTTTTACTATTAACTTGTTCAATTGATACAGGTGTAACTCTACCATTATTAGGATTTTCATCTCCACCAGGATAAACAATTGATAAATAGGGACGATCAGCAAGCTTACTAGTAGAGTCCACTGCATAACCAATCTTCTCATCTTGCTTAAAAGTAATTGTATCGCCATCGCCATAATATTTCTTAAATTCAATTTGACGCTTAAATACTTCCCAGTCATTAACCGCAATCATTGCGTTATAACCTGGATCAATTAAATTAACAATGTAATTATCATTGTCTTGCTTAATCTCACCTAAAGTATATCCGGCTAAAGGAAATTCTTTTGCTTTTTTAGCAAGCCAAGCCTCATATTGATCTTTTAAAGCACCTGTACCGTCTACATCGGTTTTAGGATCTTGATCTGAAGAATATTGGTAAAGAAGTGGCGATTGGTTTTCACGTTCATCTTGAATCGCATTATCTTTATCAATTTCTGCTTGAACTGCCGCTTGAATAGTCTGGCCATCTGCTAAATCAAGGCTAGATTCCCAAGTCTTACCCTCATCAGTATTATAAGTTACTTGAACTTGCTTAGTAGTTGCGGACTTTGCTGCAAACATTTGTGGTTTAGCCTTAGGCGCGTTATTGGCTATTTCATTATGGGCAGATGATTCTGCTTGATTATTTTTGCCTTCGCTATTATCTTTAGCTACTTCCTTAGTTGGATTATTAACATTTTCATTAGTAGCTTTTTCTGTTTTAGCAGTTTGAGCAGAAGTTTCAGATTTAGCTGTTTGATTATCGCTTACTTTTTGTTCTGGAGCTTGATTAGTCTCTTGCTTTGATGGCACAATTTCTGTGTTATCACTACTTACAGTAGATGCACTGGATTCTTGGTCTAAAGCATTTTTCTTATTTTCTATAGCTACGCTTTTAGCAGAACTATTAGCTTTTGAAGAAGTGGCTACTGACATGTCAGATTTTTCAGCCAACTTTTCTTCATTAGATTGCGTTACATCATTAGTAGCAGCTTGGTTAGTTTCATTACTATTTACAGTATCTGCATGTGCTGTTGAATTTTGCGTACTCAAAAAGAACGTAGTTCCCAAAAATACACTCGCAGCTCCAACAGAGAGCTTTCTAATACTGAATCTTTACTTTTCTTTTACAGTAGATTGGTGTAGTCTCTCTACTCTAGTCTTCAATCTCTTATCTTCCATTTTATTTCCCCTTTTTGATTTAACTACATATGACTATAGCATCCGCTTATAATAACATGTGTTATTCCGTGTATCTACATTATAACTCCTTTTAATAATAATGTTAATAACTTCATTTACATATTAATTCAAAAATGAACCCAACAATAAAGTTAACATACTAACATTCTTACTTTTTGTTATTATTTTAGTCCTTTGATACCTTATGCTATAGCCATTAACCAACTTTAGCTATATGTAACTATTTTATAACATCTTCCCCTTTTTAGCTTATATTTAGCATTTTATTTTCTATAATTATAGATACGATAACAGGTAATTGTAAAGAATAATTTATTTTGGAAAGCGTTTTATTTTAACTTTCATTCAAATAAGATTAAATTGGAGGTGAGAGTACAGCTTTATTATTTTCAATAGAAGAAGGTCTTTTATCATGCCAAACTATAGAAAGCCAAAAATAACAGTAAAGTTACCTCAAAATCCAAATTTTCAGGTTTGGAGTCGAAAAAATATCCAAAATTATGTTAATTCGAAGACTTTTAGAACTAAATATATTACTTATGTAAATGATTATAAAGTTAGCAAAGATACTCTAGCTATTTTCAACTTTAAGAAAAACCCTCTTCTAAAAATCTACCCTTCTTGTATTCTGGATCTAGAACTTGGCGTATTATTATGCAAACGTCCACCTTCTGCACTTTTATACCAAGTTGCAGCTCATAGCGTTTTTCCAAGTTATATGATTCAAAAGAACTTACGGGACCATTTGCATATTAAGCAATACTATATCTTGATGTTAGGATATAATGCTTTATTTTCTAGTCACGGATTTTTCACTGGAAATTGTGATTGGGTATCTTTGCAATTTATCCATTCTACTCATCAAGATAACTTTTATAAAGTTGGCAAAAAAGAATACGCAGACTTAACTTTCACTACACTATCTATTCAAGGCATGAATTATAAAATTAAATTCACCAATTGCTACTCTAATCTTAAAAAGCACCTAACCAAGGCTTTAGCTTTATATGATGTTACTCAACAAGAATTGAAGGAAGCTGAATTTCAACACACTTATCTCTGGTATGCCAAACGTTCACTTCTTACTAATAGTGATGAACACGGAGTAATGAATAAGCCTACTCTTTCAATTCCTGATTTAACTCATGCAAGTATTAAGTCTTTCACTAAATCAGCAACTCATACTTATGCGGAACATACTCAAACGCCGAAAATTTATCATACTGACTTTAACAATTCTATTTATAAAAAACTTACAAAAGCTTACTTCTAACTTGAAATCAAGTTACTAAGTAAGGTTATTTTTTTATTATTTTTTCTCAAAGTTACTTGCTAAATCTAGATAGATAATCAATTTATAAGTGAATTTAAATCTATATTTTTATTAATAATGAATAGAATTGCATCATTCTTAGAGATAGTTTTACATTTTTATACTTGCTACTATCTATCTTGTCCTGAATTTGGACGAGAATTTTTTAAGGAGGATTTTCAAAGATGAAAATCACAAAAGCAAGTTTTAATAAGGCATGGAAGAATAAGAAGTTAGTAGCAGGCGCACTTAAGATGGCGCATGTAAGGCGGGAGTTTTCTTATTATGAGGATTATTTGCAAGAAGGAGTATTAACTTATGCCGAGGTATTAGACAAGTATCCAGTGATGGAGCGCAAGCAAATAGATAATTTGGCTTTTAGAAAAATTATCTGGCGTACAATTGACCAACTACGCAAAGTCCAAAAATGGGATGAATACAGTACGAACTTTGATGAAGCTTTTACTTTAGCAAGCAAATCATGTAATTGGGAAATGTTATTAGATTTTAAAGAATTAGTTGAGACTTTCAACGATTACGAACGACTTATATTATTTGAACATTTACTTTTTCAAAGGACAATTACTGACTTAGTAAGTGAGTGCGGTGTTAGTCGGCAGTATTTACAACGAATTAAGCGCAGTTTGCTTGAAAAGTTACGAGAAGAATTGAATTAATTTTCACAAAAAGATTTGTTTTGACGAATCTTTTTTTATTTTTACTTGATTTAATGTCGTTAACGACATATAATAATTTATGTCGACAACGACACATTTGAAAAGACAAAAAAATAAACTTAAGAAAAATTTTTTAAAGGAGAGATTTCATGGCTAACTTAAATAATATGGATAAGAAGTTCAAGACTTTGGAAGATTTTGTAGGAACTCACTTTATCTACACTTATGATAATGGTTGGGAATATGAATGGTACTGCAAGAATGACCATACTGTTGACTACCGTATCCACGGCGGAATGGTTGCCGGTCGCTGGGTAAAGGATCAAGAAGCCCATATTAACATGTTAACAGAAGGTGTTTACAAGATTGCTTGGACTGAACCAACTGGTACTGATGTTGCACTTGACTTTGTTCCAAATGAACACAAATTAAACGGTACTATCTTCTTCCCTAAGTGGGTTCAAGACCACCCTGAAATTACTGTTTGTTTCCAAAATGACCACATCGATTTAATGCACGAGAGCCGTGAAAAATACGAAACTTACCCTAAGATGGTTGTGCCTGAATTTGCGACAATTACTTATATTGGGGATGCAGGTGCTAATAATGAAGATGTTATTGCTAAAGAACCATATGAAGGTATGACTGATGACATCCGCAATGGTAAGTTTTATGATGAAAACTACAAGATGATTGAGAAGTAGTTTTTGAACTGCAATGAAAAAAGCTAACAAATATATTTGTTAGCTTCAATTAATTATTGATTTAGCTAATCCTTGTGATTAGCTTTTTTATTTACTGAAAATTGGATAAAGTATGATAATCATCTATTCACCTAAAAATGTTACAATTAACAAAAACGAAAGCGAGAAAATCATGCCGAAAAAACGTATCTTACCTTACATCATTATGGGTATTTTAAAGCAAAACCCAAATTCCACTGGGAAATTCGTCACTACACAGTTCACAGATGAAATTGGTGAATTTTGGAAAGCTAGCCATAGTCAAATTTATCCTGAACTTAAAAAAATGCTAGCAGATAATTGGATTCAAACACTACCAAGTAAGTCTAATAGCAAAGAGATCCACTATTCACTTACTGAACTCGGTAAACAAAAATTAGACGAATGGATTAAACAACCTCTAACAGAATTGCCCATTAATCATGATCTTTTTTCTCTTAAATTATTCTTTATCAATGATAAGTCTGACCCTCGAATTGAAAAACTAATTACAGAAGAAAAGGCTCTTCTTAACAAGCAACTTGCTCATTTAAAAATCCGAAAAAAATTACTATTTGAAAATAATTATCAGAATAACTATGGACACTATCTTATTTTAACAAGAGCTATTTCTAGAATTGATGGACAATTAAAGTGGCTTGAACAATTATAGTTACTTTGATACTAAAAAAGACGAGAAATTTCATCTCGTCTTTTTAATTATTCTTAATTACTACTTTTGTCCCAACAGGAACATTTTCCATTAACCACTTAGAATCTGGAACACTTAAACGAATACAACCGTGTGAACCTTGAGTTTTACCCAATTTGTGAGCTTCTTTGAGATTATATTCTCCTGTTGCATCAGTCGGAACTGAGTGGAATAAGTAGACATTAGCATCATCAGGATCCCAACTTACCCAATTATTAGCACCCTCATTAAGTCCTTGATTGAAAAAGCTCTCTCCGCGTCCTTCATGAATTTGATAAGTACCAGTTGGAGTTGCAGATTTTCCCTTCTTATTATATACACCAGCTGTAGAGAGCATGGTATATACAACTTTACCTTTTTTGAGGACATATACTCGATTTCCCTTAAGAGAAACTCGCAAAGTTAAATCAGCAGGATTAGTAAGTTTAGGATATTTCTTTTTCTCACTGCGTTTTTTCCAAGTACCTTCAGGAGCTAAGTCCTTTGGGTCTTTATAAGGTCTAGCTAACGCAGCCATAGTTTTTGTTTTTGTTTTTGTCTTTTTATCAGTGTTTTTATTTTTCTTTTCTACTCTGCTTATTTTTGCTTGATTATTTTGTGCATTGCTCTTAGGTGTGCAAATTTTAGCCATTGCTACAATTGCTAAAATAACTGCAATTGTACTAAAAATATATTTTTTCATATTTACTCAATCATCTTTTCAATTATACTCTCATTAGATTTTATCAGTAATTGAGATAATTATCTAGAAAAAAACACAGGAATTAACCTGTGCTTAATAAGTTTAACTTTCTGAGTATTTTTTCATGATTTTGGGCAATAATTTAGAAATTTCAGTCGGCTTAACAACATAATTATTTTTGTAAAGTTCATCCCCAGCTAAAGAATGAATATATACTCCAGCCAAAATTGTTTCAATTTTATTTGAAAATTGACCAACAAATCCGCCAATAATTCCAGCTAAAGTATCCCCGCTTCCTCCAGTAGCCATTCCAGGATTACCTAATGGATTAACAAAGACATCTCCATTTTCACTATAAACCTTAGTATGATTTGATTTTAAAACTAGAGTTAAATTTTTCTTAGGTACTAAATTATTCATTGCATTCCAATTAGCGCTATCGTTTTGGAAAGGGATGCGAATTTGACTGACTCTTTGCCATTCCATCTGATGAGGCGTCATAATAATATGACCTGCATTTAAGGGTAACAAAGTATGATCTTCAGCAATCAAATCCAATGCACTAGCGTCTAAAATTACGCTTTGTTGTTGATTAACACAACGACGCAATAATACCATAATTTTTTTAGCGGTTTGACTATTGCCTAAGCCTGGACCACAGACTACAACATCCATCTTCTTAATAAGTTCACCTAAAGAATTGTCATTCCAATCAATGTACATTGCTTCTGGATCACGGCTATGCAATGCTGCCAAGTTAATTGAGTGAGTTGCTGTGGCTACAAGGCCCCCACCTGCATTTAAAGCTCCTTCAGTAGCCATAATAATTGCCCCACCATAACGGTCACTTCCTCCAATTAAGAGGATTCGACCATAATCCCCTTTATGAGAATTACTTGGTCTTTTTTTGATAACCTTTTTTAAAATAGCTTCAGAAATTTCTTCCATTTTTAATTTTCTCCTATGATCCAACGCCAAACTTGTGTGAACCAGTTAACTTTAGCAGTTCCCCTCATTGCTTGAGCTTGAATTTGCATTTGAGTTGGATCTGATAATGAAATTAACTTTTCATTACCTGATTTAAATTCATATGAATCAATAGTACTTCCTTTATCAACAGGTGCTTCTAAAGTTTTATCTTTTAAGTTAGCAGATAAGCCTTTGCCATCTACGGGATCCCAAACTGTAACTTGTCGACGAAGACCTAATGGAACTGTCTTTTCTTGACCATTTTTAACCATTACGCTTTCTGCACCCTTGATACTTTCACCTTGCTTTAAAGTTACTGGAGTATACTTAGCAAAAATATAATGCATTAATTTTTTAGTTTGGACAAATCTTGATGGATCGGTTCCATCTTGATGACGCGCTCCCATTACCACTGTAATAATACGAGCATTTTTTCTTTGCATAGTTCCAATAAAACAAGCTCCAGCTGCATCAGTGGTACCAGTTTTTAAACCATCAACATTAAGATTAGCATCATATTGAGATAATCCTTTAAGCATCCAGTTAAAGTTATCCATCTTGGTTGTTTTTTGACCATCTTTAAAATCAAGATGCGCAAGCTTAGTTGTATTTAGAACTTCTGGATAATCACGAAGCAAGTGTTGTCCAACAATCGCCATACTCTTAGCTGACATCACATTTTCAGCATTTTTACTAATTCCAGGATAAGCATCTGCACCTAAACTTCCATTAGGTAAGCCACAAACAGTATAAATTTTAGCATCATTAATATTCCATGCCTTTAACTGTTGGCGCATTAATTTAACAAAACTTTCTTGATTACCGCTCACCGCTTTTGCTAGGCACATTGCAGCTCCATTTGCAGATTCAATTAAAGTAGCTTGGTAGAGTTGCTTAATAGTATATTTATGACCCTTTTTAAGAGGAACATTTGAATATTCAGAGTTATTAGCAACCTTAATAATTGAATCAGTTGGTTCAACGGTAGTATTCCATGAAATCTTTTTGTTTTTAATTGCATTTAAAGTTAAGTAAACTGTAATCAATTTAGTCATTGAAGCAATTGGTAGAACCTTATCTTCATTTTTAGTATATAATACTTGACCAGTATGACTATCAATAGCAATTGCTGATTTCACATCAAGCTCAAGCTGGTCCGCATCATAAGTTGCAGCTGAAACTGTCTGATTTAAAGATTGATTGATAAACAAACCACTACCAGTCAATGATACTGCAGCAGCTAAAGTAATAACTGTTTTTTTGATTTTATTATGAAAACTCATAAAACCTTCCTTTGAAAAAATAAAAATTAAGTAGTTTTATGATTACATTTTACCAAAAAATTTGGTATTATTAATGATGAGTTATAAATATTTCTCTGCCCCGATGGCGGAATTGGCAGACGCGCAGCGTTCAGGTCGCTGTTCAGGTAACTGAGTGAAAGTTCGAATCTTTTTCGGGGCATTCTTTAACTAGCTGAAAGGCTGGTTTTTTCTTTATCCAAGTAATATTTTAGATTTGTGAGGTTATCAAAATGAAAAAAAGATTAACTAAATCACGTGATAAAATTTTAACAGGAGTTTTGGGCGGAATTGCTAATTACTTTGGCTTAGATCCGGCTTGGGTTAGAATTATTGGTTCTGCTCTTATCTTGTTTACCGGTATTTTTCCTGGAGTTGCACTCTATTTTATTGCAGCTCTAGTAATGCCAGAACCACAACGAAAAGATACTACAATGACTGGAAAATACACTAAACATGATAAGTAGAATTAATATTTTTTAAGAAAATTAAAAGTATTTCTAAATTCTAGTTCCGCATTTACACTTTGGGTATATAATCTAAGTAGATAGGTTATAAGGAGCAAAAAAGATGAAAGCGATTAGAATTTTTCACAAGATATTTTTAACTGTTGCCGCAGTTTCAATTTTAAGTTCTACATTTTTATTTAGTGAACCTGAACATGTAACAGCTATTAACATCCGCTCAACTCAAAATATAAATAAAGACGTCAAACATTAATGAAAAACCAAGCATTATTTAATGCTTGGTTTTTTTATATTATTTTTTAATATTTTTCTTTACTGCTTTAGCTTTCTTAGTAGTCTTTTTTGACTTTTTAGTTGCTTTTTTAGACTTCTTTGTTTTTTTAGCCTTTTTACTTGCGGCCTTTTTTGCGGCAGCTTCTTTTTTAGCTTGTTCTTGCTTAGCTTTTTGTTGGTTTAAGTAATCTTGTTTTTGCTGATTTATATTATCAGTACCCCATTTAGTAAAGTTATCTTTTAGAGTACTTGCAAAAGTAGTAAATTCAGTAATATCTGAAGTTTGAGCACCGTTTTGAAGGTCAACTAATTCAGCAGGAATGAAGACATATTTGAGAGTGTCATTCTCAATAATAATTGTTACATAAAATGGAACAGATTCCTTTTGGCTTGGATTTTCTTTATTAGTAAGATCCAAGTTTAATTTAGCATAAATCTTAAATTGTTTACCTTTAGTCCATTTCACAGCATTTCCACTAGCATCCTTATATTGTTCAAATGATGTTGTTTTACCATCAGAACCAGCTTTTGGCACATAAAGGTTTTGAGTGTCTTGCTTAATAGTTCCAGTATAGCTCTTAACTTGAGTATTTAAATATTCTTGCATAGTTGGAGCTTTAATTGGAATTTGAACATTTGTCTTTAATGCAGAAGTAGTATACAAATTCTTAATCTTCTTTGACTTTACAGTTACATCACTACTCTTTACACATAACAAGTAGGTCTTTTTGCCATATTGAATCTTTCCCATGAAATAATATTGTGGCTTTTTAGAATTTGGAACTGTTACTATTCCATTTAATACTCTACTCTTAGAACCTTTTTTAAAACCAAGAGTTTTTTGAAGTTTTTTAGAATTGATTTTCTTTACGCTAGTTTTCTTCTTATCTTTAGAAATCACTAAAGTATATAAGGCTGGCTTACGCTTAAAAGTAACCAAATAACGATCAGCTGCTTTAGCAGTAGTTTTCTTCTTAGTCTTTGTAGCAGCTTGAACAACTGTAGAATTAGTAGTTTGTGCTACGTCAGCACCTGCACTAACAAGTAAAGTTGCTGCAGCAAGTGCAGTAAATAATTTATTCTTTCTCATAATTTCGCCTTCCTATTACTAGTTCATATATCTATGATACCTTATTAGTACTAAATATACAAAAAAGACAATGTACAATTATCTTATGTACATTGCCTTTTTATTAGCTATTCAGTCTTAAATTTATTCTTTTTTGCGTTTCTTTTCAGCACCTGCAAGACCAAGGAGTCCTGCAGCAGTGACTAAACCAAGTCCGATAGCTGCTTTATCATTATTTTCATCGCCGGTTTGTGGTAATTTCTTAGAATTATTTTCGTTCTTCAATCCAGCTAATCCTGCCTTCTTAAGTGCGCTGGTTGATGCATCATCAAGTGAGGATTGACTGTGAGATTGAGCTGCAATAATTCTACCTTGTCCATCTGTAGATTTCACATAACCTAGAACTTGACCGTGTGAGCCAACAGTTACAATATAACCATGGTTTGCAAGCCATTGTGCATTATTAGCATGTTCAGCCACACCGCCATTTGATGAAGTTGAATTATTATGATGGTTAGTCTTAGATGGAGTTTCATCATTATCTTCGTCTTCATCTCCATCATCAGAATCATCATATCCACTGTCATCAGAATTGTCGTCCTTATTATCTACATCAGTTGGAGTAGTGTCATTACCGTTGTTAGTATTTTCAGAATTATCCTTATTTTCATCACTTGTAGTTTCACCTGTAGTGTTTGAACCAGAAGTATTTGAACTTGAATTATCTGAATTGTTATCGGTATTAGAGCTGCTACTGTTATTAGTAGTGTTATCTCCGGTATTACCACTAGTATTATTTCCAGAGTTGTCACCGTGATCAATGTTGTCACCAGTGCTGCCACTAGTATTATTTCCAGTATTGTCACCATGATCAGTGTTATCACCAGTGTTGCCACCAGTATTACTATTTTCAAAACCAACCATTACAATAATTGGAGCGTTATCACCACCAGTTACTTCAATATCTTTAGTTGGCAAACTTACAATAACTGCATTCTTGTAATTATCGCCACCAGCTTTAATCACATCAAATAAGGATTCAATTACACTCTTAAGTTTATCAGCACTTAATGTAGCCTTACCATCAGTAAGCGGTCCAGTAAACTTAAAGCTTCTAATTTCTTTACCAGTCTTTTCATCCTTAAAGATAATTTCTTGAGTATAGCTAGCTTCTTGCTTATCTGAAACAACAATTGTAGTAGTTACTGTAGTTGTTGATTTATCTGGATAAGTAATCTTGACACCAACATCCTTATAAGTACCTGGCTTCTTCAAGTCTTCGGCTACCTTATCAGGATCAGTCCATTCAAACTTAGTGCCCTCAGGCATCTTATCAGCATTCTTAATTACATCTTCTGGCTTGATTTCACCATTAGTTGTAATTGAAGTATTTTCGCTGACTTCTGGCTTATACTTTTCATTATCTGGTTTAGTTTCTGAACCATTCTTAGTATAAGTAATAGTTAAAGTTTGATTACCATAATCAGCAGTTGGAGTAATTTCACTAACAGTGCCACTTGCAGTATAGCCATCAATTACTGGAACCTTAATTGATGCAAAGTTCTTGTCACCACTTGCAGTCCAATCACCATAACTAACTTGTCCAGTTGCAACTTGAACAGTAGCAGTTCTAGTAAATTTAACTGTTTGAACAGTGGTTGAAACTTTACCAGTTAATGGATCAACAATATTAACTGTTCTAGTAACTGTCTTATTCAAATCTTGTTCAGTTAAGCCATTTGGATAAGTTTGACCATGAGCACCATCAATATCAGTTCCTGGAATCTTTGGATCACTTGGATTTACTTGAATAGTAGTTGAAACAACCTTGATATTAATAGGATTATCAGTTTCTTTAATTACTACGCTGGTTGGAACTGTTTCTCCATCTACTAACTTCCAGTTAATTGGAAGACTAGCCTTAACATCAACTGTTGAACCAATCTTGCCAGTTACATATTGACTACCAACAATATTGCCATTTGAATCAACATAGTCAATTGTTTGCTTTTGTTCACCGCTTGGAATCTTAACTACTTCAACTGTCATTGGCTTAGTGTCCTTACCAAATGTAATTTGGGTTGGAACACTAGCACCATTTGCAACTTCATATCCATCTGGAAGGTCTAGTGGAATAGCTATAGTTTGTCCAGTTTGTCCAGTGATAGTTTGAGTTGAAACAGTTTGACCATTTTCAATATAGTCAATCTTAACTTCTTGCTTGTCACCTACATAGTTAACAACAATTGTGCTATCTACTGGAACACCTTCAGAGTTAAAGCTTGCATTAGTTGCAGGAACATATTGCTTACCATCTTTAGTTATCAACTGAACATCATTTGATTCTGCAGTATAACCTGCCATTGATACAGCTTGTTCCGGATATTGACTTGTAGTTGAAGCAGATTGCCAATTACTATAAGTAGTCTTTCCAGTTACTTCATCAGTAGTTGATACACGATAAAATGCTAAGCTAGCTGTTGACTTACCAGCAGGTTGACCAGGCCAATTCATAATAATTGTTCTAGTTACTTGCTTGAATAATTCTGGGTTAGATTGATCATTACGTCCGTCAACAATAGTTAACTTATGTTCAATTTGAATTGAAATATCCTTATTGTCATTTGCTCCAATTGTTACGCTGGTTGGAATTGTGGTATTTGGAACTAATTGCCAATTCTTAGGAATATCCAAGTTCAACTTAATACTTTCACCAGTTTTACCAGTTACAGTTTGAGTTGAAATTACTTGTCCATCTTTATCAAGGAAATTAATCTTTACACTTTGAGTTTGAGGATTATAAGTAATTGAAATTGCTTGATTATCTGGGCTGCCATTTACAAGACCTGGTTGTGCTGGTAAGTATAGCTTGCCATCTTTAGAAATCAAGTCAATCTTTTGACCGCCTTTAGTAGCTACTACATCATAACCTTTCAAAGTTGGCACTTCTAATTCACCAAAGTCAGTTACTAAGTGACCTTCAGTACCACTATTTGATTTCCAATCAGTGTAAGTAGTTTGACCAGTCTTATTATTAGTTGTCTTATCTCTATAGAAAATCAAATGATTTTCAACTGACTGACTCTTACCATCTGGACTTGTAATTGTAATAGTTTGAGTAATTTCACGATACAAGTCTGGGTTAGTTTTATCATTAAGACCGCTAACTGTAGTGGTATCACTCTTATCTGGATTATTTGGATTGTCCGGATTATCTGGAGCAGAAGTATCTTTAACTACTGCAATATTTATACTTTCATTCTTATCTTGGAAGGTGTAGCTTGTTGGAACTTTTTCTCCGTCAGCTAACTTGTATCCATTTGGAATATTAGCAGTAATTTGAGCTATGCTTCCTTTAGGACCAGTAACACTTTGACTTGCTACTTGCTTATCACCATCCATGTAATTAATGGTATAAGTGTAAAGCTTAGTATCTGGGTTTACAGGATTATCCTCTTTACCAGTTGAGTCATTCTTGTAATTAATAGCAATTGTAACGTCACTTGGTTGACCATCTTTAAGTCCAGAAATACCAGAAATTGTAGCAGTATTACCTTGAATAAGTGGAGTAATTATTCGACCGTCATTTGTAGTAGCAACAATAGTATATCCATCAATTGTCGAAACCGTAATAGTTGGGAAAGTAGTTGACTTATCTGACATATTAGATTGCCATTCACCATAAGTCCACTTACCAGTTGCAGGATCGATAGTTCCATTTCTGTAGAATACTAGACTTGCATTTTGAACTACTGGATCTTTACCAGGGTAGTTAACAATTACAGTATCAGTTACAGTTCTATAAACTTCTGGATTATTTTGGTTAGCTGGATCATTACCATTAATAGTCTTTGGTTGAATCAAAACAGTTTGAGCTGCTGGATTTTGAGTACCAAATGTGTACTTTCCACTTGGAATAGAAGTACCTGGAACAATTTCCCAGTTGGTTGGAATGTCTAACTTAAAGTCAACAGTTTCACCAGTCTTACCAGTTACAGTTTGAGTTGAAACAACTTGCTTATCGCCATTATTAACAAAATTAATTGTCATTGTATGAACTGTATCTGGAGTATCTGGCTTACCAGTATCTTTATTAATGTATTGAATTTGAACACTAATGTTAGTTGGTTGATTATCAACTAAAGCTGAAATTCCTGAAATCGTTGCTTCATTACCATTAATTGTTGGGGTAATTGTTTGTCCATCACTAGTAGTTACCTTAAGATCATAGCCATCAATAACTGGAACAACCATCTTACCACCAAATGTTGTTGAACCATCCTTCATATTTGACTTCCATTCACTGTAATCATACTTACCCGTTGCTGGGTTATAAGTAGCATCTCTATAAAAATCAAGCGTACCTCCAGATTTAGTTTCACTAGCTTGACCTGGAGTAGCAACTTCATAAGTCAAAGTAACTTGCTTATAAAGTTCCGGATTCTTTTTGCCTTCTGCAGTGTTTCCTTGGATGACCTTTGGTTCAACATTTATTACAGTTGACATATCTTTATTGCCAAATGTGACCTTGCTTGGTACTTGTTGTCCGTTTACTATTTGGTAATTCTCTGGAACTTGTAAATCAACACTTACTTCTTGGCCTGCTTTGCCCTTTACACTTTGACTTGATACAGTTTGACCATTGTAATTGTAGTCAATTGTGTAAGTGTATTCCTGATCTGGGTTAACAGGCTTATCAGTTGTACCAGTCTTGTCATTGATGTAGTCAACATTGATTGTTACATCTGTTGGTTGACCATCCTTAAGTCCAGATACTCCTGAAATTGTTGCTGTGTTACCACTAATTGATGGAGTAACTTCTTGACCTGTTGAAGTTGTAACCTTGATTGTGTAACCATCAATTACCTTCAAGTTTGTCATACTTGCAAAATCAGTTGTACCATCTTGCATATTTGACTTCCAGTTACTGTACTTCCAATTGCCAGTCTTCGGATCCATTGTACGGTCTCTGTAAAAGGCCAATGTGGTCTTAGACTGTTGAGTAGAACCATTAGGAAGAGTGAAATTGTATGTACCAGTTACAGTTTGGTACATTTCTGGATTTGATTGATTTTCACTAGAATTACCATGGTAAGTAATTGGAGCTACATTGAAAGTGATTGGCTTAGCGTCTTTACTTAAGTTAATTACTGTTGGAATGCTAGTTTGTCCTGCCCAAGTGTAGTATTCAGGAGCTTGAATCAAAACTTCGCCATTTTGTGCAGTTCCGCTTGTGATTACCTTGTAGCTTGTGCCAACTTTTCCAGTTAACTTATCAGTTTTAACAACTGTACCATCTGCAACATATTGAATTTCTTGTGTTACTTCTTGGTCTGGGTTGTTTGGATTATCTGGGTTATCCGGATTGTCTGGATTATTCGGGTTGTTCGGGTTGTCTGGATTACTATTTGCTACATAGTTAACTTCAATATTGATATTTGCATCAGAAATTGGTTGTCCATCTGCAGTAAGTACAGGTTGAGCTGCAATTTCTTGGCCATCTGCTGTATCAATAACTTTTGCTCCAGTAACATCAACCTTATAACCTTGAACTGTTGGAATCTTAATAGCTTCAAATTCTGTAACTGGCTTACCACTACTATCAACAGTGTTTGATTTCCAATCACTATAAGTAATTTGACCAGTTGCTTCATTAGTTGTCTTAATTCTGTATAAAACAATTGATTGACTTTGAGTATTACTATTTGTTCCTTCTGCCAAACTTACCAGCATTTGTGTATTAGTTGCAGTTGAACTTGGCATATTAAATGTGATTGTTCTAGTAATCACACGATATAGGTCAGCTGATTTAGAACTTAAACCATTCTCAGTAATAATATTAGCTTCAACGTTAACATTCATTGCCTTTGGATCACTATTTCCAAAAGTTACCTGACTTGGAATTTGACTACCACTTGCAACTTTATATCCCTTTGGTAAATCAAGACTAATTTTAACTGTTTCACCAGCCTTACCAGTTACATTTTGACTAGCAATAGTCTTGCCATTGTCTACAAAGTTAATAACTTGAGTATAAGTTTTATCCTTATCAGGATTGTCTGGATTAGTCGAGCCAGTCTTTTCAACATAGATAGTCTCAGTTGACATTTGACCATTTCCAAATGTAATTGGACTACCAATAATACTTTGTCCACCCACAATTTGATAACCTGCTGGAACATCATTAGTGAAGCTAACTTCTTCACCAACTTTACCAGTTATAGTTTGAGTAGAAATTATCTGATTATCAGCTTTGTTAACATAGTTAATTACAAGTGAGCGAGCAGTATTAGATGGGTCAGCGTCAGGTTTACCAGTGGCATTATTAATATAGTTAACTGTTACATCAACGCTTTCTGGCTGACCATTAACCAAACCTGAAATACCAGAAATAACAGCTTGCTTACCACTAATAGTTGGAGTTACTGTACGACCATCATTTGTAGTTACTTGTAAAGTATAACCTTCAATATCATTTGGAACAGTAACACTTGCAAAAGTAGTTGAACCATCTTGCATATTTGACTTCCAATCACTGTAATCATATTTACCAGTTGCTGGATTATATGTTGCAGTTCTATAGAAGGAAAGAGTTGGAGCAAAGCTTTGACTTGCTTGACCTGGAATATTAATAGTGTAATGAGCAGTTACAGTCTTATATACTTCTGGATTATTTTGATTACCAGAAATTTGTCCATCAATTACCTTTGGCTGAACTTGAACGGTTATTGGAGCAAGTTGACCATTACCAAACTTAATTGTAGTTCCAGTAGTAATCTTGTCACCATTTGGAATCAATTGATAATTTTCTGGAACTTCATAAGTAATAGTTTTGCTTTCGCCAATTTTACCAGAAGCAGTTTGACTGCCAACAGTTTGATCATTGTAAACATAGTTAATAGTTACACTACGAGTAGTATCATCTGGATTGTCTGGTTTACCAGTTTGGTCATTAATGTATTCTACAGTAATAACAACATTAGTTGGTTGACCATCTTTAAGGCCGGATACTCCTGAAATAGTAGCAGTTGATCCTTCAACAGTTGGTGTAATTGTTTGTCCTGTATCAGTTGTAACTTTAAGGGTGTAACCTTGAATATCGGCTGGAACGGCAAGACTAGCAAAACTAGTTGAACCATCCTTCATATTTGACTTCCAATCACTGTAATCATACTTACCCGTTGCTGGATTATATGTTGCAGTTCTATAGAAGGAAAGTTGTGTAGTTTGAGTATTAGTCTTTTCACCTGGAATAGTTACATCATAAGTTCCTGTTACAGTTCTATAAACTTCTGGATTATTTTGATTACCTTCAGTATTACCTTGGATGACCTTTGGTTCAACATTTATTACAGTTGACATATCTTTATTGCCAAATGTGACCTTGCTTGGTACTTGTTGTCCATTTACTATTTGGTAATTCTCTGGAACTTGTAAATCAACACTTACTTCTTGATCAGCTTTGCCCTTTACACTTTGACTTGATACGGTTTGACCATTGTAATTGTAGTCAATTGTGTAAGTGTATTCTTGGTTTGGATCAGCCTTCTTTTCAACATAAACCGTCATTGGTTTTAAGTCTTCTGTACCAAAGGTAATGCTTCCACCAGCAGGTTGACCACTAACAATTTGATAACCTTCTGGAGCTGTCAAAGTATAGTTAACAGTTTCACCAGTCTTACCACTAATAGTTTGTGTGCCTACTTGTTGATTATCAGCTTGGTTAATAAAGTTAACCACTTGATTATAAACTTTATTAGGGTCAACTGGCTTATCAGTTGTACCAGTCTTGTCATTGATGTAGTCAACATTGATTGTTACATCTGCTGGTTGACCATCCTTAAGTCCAGATACTCCTGAAATTGTTGCTGTGTTACCACTGATTGATGGAGTAACTTCTTGACCTGTTGAAGTTGTAACCTTGATTGTGTAACCATCAATTACCTTCAAGTTTGTCATACTTGCAAAATCAGTTGTACCATCTTGCATATTTGACTTCCAGTCACTGTACTTCCAATTGCCAGTCTTTGGATCCATTGTACGGTCTCTGTAAAAGGCCAATGTGGTCTTTGATTGACTTGTAGATCCTCCCGGCATTGTGAAGTCATATGTTCCTGTTACTGTCTTGTACATTTCTGGATTTGACTGATTTTCAGTACTATTTCCATAGTATGTTATTGGAGCTACATTAAAGCTAATTGGCTTAGCATCTTTACTTAAGTTAATTACTGTTGGAATGCTAGTTTGTCCTGCCCAAGTGTAGTATTCAGGAGCTTGAATCAAAACTTCGCCATTTTGTGCAGTTCCGCTTGTGATTACCTTGTAGCTTGTGCCAACTTTTCCAGTTAACTTATCAGTTTTAACAACTGTACCATCTGCAACATATTGAATTTCTTGGGTTACTTCTTGGTCTGGATCATTTGGATTGTCTGGGTTGTTCGGGTTATTAGGATTATCTGGGTTATCCGGATTAGTTGAACCCTTAACTACTTGAACATTCAATGTTTCGTTCTTATCACTAAATGTATAAGTACTTGGAATAGTAATACCTTCAGCTAATTTATAACCATTTGGAACCTGTGCACTAATGTTGGCTGTCGTACCAGCTTTACCAGTTACACTTTGGCTACCTACCTTAGTTTCACCATCCAGATAGTTAATGGTGTAAGTATATTCCTTAGAACTTGGATCAACAATTGGATCTTCTTTACCAGTTTGATCATTAATGTAAGTTACTTGAACATTTACATCTTCAGGTGTTCCCTTTACAAGAGCAGATCCACCAGAAACTGTGGCAGTATCTCCATTCACTGTTGGGGTAATCTTTTCACCACTGCTTGCATTAACTGAGATAGTATAGCCCTTAATTATTGGAACATTTACTCCAGCAAATGTAGTAGAACCATCCTTCATATTTGACTTCCAGTCAGTGAAGTCATACTTTTTAGTTTCTGGATTATAAGTTGCATTTCTAGTAAAGCTTACATTAGATTGATTTTCCACTTTAGCTTCTTGACCAGGAAATGCCACGGAAATAGTTCCATGAACAGTCTTGTGATATTCTGGATTATCCATATTATCAGCTGCATAAATGGTCTTTGGTTCAACTAAAACAGTGATGTCTTTTGGAGCTTGACCACCAAAAGTATACTTACCATTTGGAACTGGTGTATTTGGAACTACTTGCCAATTTTCAGGAATTTCTGCTTTAATATCAACGCTTTCACCAGCTTTACCAGTTATAGTTTGACTAGAAACTACTTGCTTATCAGTGTTATTTACATAATTAATCTTAAAGCTTAAGTTATCAGCTTCGTAGTTAACAATATAACTAGTGTCTTTACTATCAGGAGTAGTTTGAACTGCTGGAATAACCAAATTACCTTGAGCATCTTTTTCAAGAGTAATTTGCTGACCATCCATAGTAACTACTGGTGTATAACCAGTTGCTAATGAAACATTATGTTCTGAGAAGCTAGTAACTTCCACACCATCTTTCTCAGCAGCTTGCCACTTATCATAAGTAGTTTCGCCAGTTGCTTTATTATAGCTACCATTTCTGTAGTAGATAATTTGGTAAGTATTAGTTGTTGGCTCTTGTCCTGGTAAATTATAAGTTACAGTTTGTTTGATTTCTCTATAGTAATTAGGATCATTTTTATGCTTATCCCAAATTTCTGGAACTACAACTGCATTTACTAAAACAGTAATTGCTGCTGCCCCACTAACTAGAGTAAATGGCTTAAGTTTTTGCTTAGCTAATTCATAATTATCTGGAGCTTTGATTAAGACTTCATTCTTACTCTTATCAGGCGTACCTTGAGTAATTGGTTGATACATTGTACCAGCTTGACCAGTAACTGTTTGGGTAGCAACTACTTTTTGAGTTTCTTGATCTACATAATCAATTACTTGAGTAACTTCTGTCTTCTCATCACCAGTACTACCACTATCGCCTTTATCTGGGTCTGTTGAAGTTGTTTTGACAATCTTATAAGTCAAAGTCTTATCTTCATTTGCAAAAGTAATAGTACCTGGAAGAGTTACACCATCTGCTAACTTGTAACCCTCTGGAACTTGAAGAGTAACTTTAGCAGTTGTTCCAGCTAGTCCAGATGCAGTTTGCTTAGCCACAACTGTATCACCATCTACTAATTCAAGAGTAGTAGTTGTATTCTTAGCATCTGGTTCAATTGGTTTACCAGTTTCATTATTGATGTAATCAACATTGATAGTAACATCAGTTGGTTGACCATCCTTTAATGCTGAAACTCCTGAAATAATAGTCTTATTACCATCAACTGCAGTAGTTACTTCTTGTCCAGTTGAAGCAGTAGCTTTAATAGTGTAGCCATCAATATTATTTAGAGTAACTGAAGGAACATCACTTGAACCGCCAGTCATATTTGACTTCCAATCAGTGTATTCCATTTTTCCAGTCTTAGGATCCATAGAAGCAGTTCTATAAAAGACAATTGAAATTGGTTGGGATTCACTGACTTTTCCAAGAATATTATATTTATAAATTCCTGTTACCTTTTTAGTAAGATCTGGATATTTAGCAGCATCTTCAGGATTTGCCCCAGAATATACAATTGGAGTTACTTGAATAGTAATTGGTTGGGATCGCTTTTGTAAAACAATTGGTGAAGAAATACTTGATTGATTAATCTTATAGCCATCTGGAGCTTGAATTAAAACTTCACCATTTTGTGCAGTACCATCAAGAATAACCTTATAACTAGTACCAACTTTATCAGTCAAATGTTGTGTTTTAACTGTTGTACCATCTGCTACATAATTAATTACTTGAGTTACAGTACTTTCCTTATCAGGATCTTGAGCTGGATCATATTTTTCAACTGGAATAGTGAGAGTAGTGTTTTCATTATATGCTCGTGCAGGAATTGTTGCAGTCACTTGGTAACCATTTGGAACATTTGCCTTAACAAAACCAGCAATGTTTTGTGACTTACCTTTAGTAACACTAATATTAGTAGTACCAATAGTTTCATTATTGTAAGTGTAATTTACAGTAACATTAACTTTATTACTATCTGGATTAGTTGCAACAACTTGTATGTTCTTAGTTACATCTTGATCGGTAAAGGTGTAATTATTATCAAGTTTTTCTCCATTAGCAAGCTTATAACCCTCAGGAACTTTGACTTTAGAAGCAATATCAACTACAGAACCAACAGTTCCAGTTACAGTTGCAGTAGCAACTGTATTATTTCCATTTACAAAATTAATAATGTATTTAGAAGTCTTATCACTTGGAGTATTAGAACCAGTATTGCCAGAATCACCCTTCTTTTGAACTGTAACATCAAAAGAAGTTTGCATATTTGGTCCAAAAGTAATTTGAGAAGGATAATTACCATTAATTTGATAGCCTTCTGGTACATCTAACTTAGTAGTGTTATTTGTTCCATCTAAGCTAAATTCAACTTTTTCACCAGTTTTACCTGATACTTCTTGATTGCCGATATTTTGTTTATCGCTTGTCACATAGTTAATAGTATAAGTGTAAGTTGCATTCGGATCATCTGGCTTACCAGTCTTGTCATTGTTATAAACTAAACTCAAGTTGTATGCACTTGGTCCATCAACTGGTGCATTAACTGCTGGGATAACTACTTTGTTATCTGCATTTGGTGTCAATGTATGACTTTGACCATCTGCATCTGTATAAACTGCAGTGTAGCCCTTAATTGCAGAAAATGGTACTTCTGCAAAACTTGTTATCTTTTTACCAGTGTTTTTATCTGTAGCAGCTACCCAATCACTATAAGTAACTTTACCAGTTACTTCATCTTTAACACCATTGCGAACATATGAAATTTGATTAGTTAAAGTTTTGGCACTTTCACTTGGATAAGTGTAAGTAATTGTTTCAGTGATTACCTTGTTATAGTTAGAATCATCTTTGTGATCTGTCCAAGATTCTTGAGCCTTTTCATGAGCAAGCTTAATTTCAATTGGAGCTGCATCTTTAGCAAAAGTAATATTTGCTGGTAATTGTTGACTAACTGCTACATAACCCTTAGGAATTGCAATAGCAATCTTACCATCTTTGATAAGTGGTTGAGTATCACCAATCTTGCCATCTAAAGTTCTTGATTCAACTACCTTGTTATTATCATCTGTATCAACAAAGTTAATAACTTGACTTGCAGGCTGACCAACGTCTCCACTTGCATCATGCTTTTCTACATAAATAGTTGTTGATTCATCCTTTGAACCAAATGTAACTGAACCACCATTTGGAATTTGTCCTTGATCATTAGCAACTAAATCATAACCTGCTGGAACTTGAAGAGTGTAGTCAACTTTTTCACCAGTTTTACCAGTTACTTTTTGACTGCCAACATTTTGATTATCACTCTTAGTTACATAATTAATGGTGTAAGTATACGTTGCGTTGGAATCAGTACTCTCTGAACCTGACGTCTTTACAACATTTACATCAAAAGTAGTTTGCATTCCTTCACCAAATTTAATATATGAAGGATATTTACCATTGATTTGATAACCATTTGGAACATTTAACTTAGTGGTGTTATTTGCACCATCTAAACTAAAGTTAACTGTTTCTCCAGCTTTACCAGTTACTTCTTGTTT
This sequence comes from Lactobacillus sp. PSON, assembly GCF_052615405.1. Classification (NCBI taxonomy): domain Bacteria; kingdom Bacillati; phylum Bacillota; class Bacilli; order Lactobacillales; family Lactobacillaceae; genus Lactobacillus; species Lactobacillus sp. PSON. The sequence goes on from NZ_JBQXFW010000007.1 coordinate 101,550, forward strand.
AGCTACGTTTTGCTTATCAGCTAAATAATTAATAGTAAAGGTATAACTAGCATTTGGATCAATACTTTCTGAACCTGAACCTGATTTCTTTACAACATTTACATCAAAAGTAGTTTGCATCCCTTCACCAAAAGTGATGTATGAAGGGTATTTACCATTAACTTGATAACCTTCTGGAACATTTAACTTAGTGGTGTCATTTGCTCCATCAAAACTAAAGTTAACTGTTTCACCAGCTTTACCAGTTACTTCTTGCTTAGCTACATTTTGATTACCATTTAGATAATTAATTGTAAATGTGTAATTAGTCGCTGGTGTATCGGTCTTATCTTTTTCAACGTATAAGGTTTGGCTTGCATGTTTATTGTCAGGACCAAGCGTCATAGTAGACGTATAATTTTGACCACTTACTAAATGCCAACCTTCTGGAACTTCTAACTTCGTAGTTCCATTACTTCCAGTTGTAGTAAAGTTAACAACTTGACCAGTTACACCTGTAATGTTTTGGGTATAAATAGTCTTACTTTTATCATTGTTATCAATATACTTAATATTTGCAGCAGCTTGGTCAGCTGTATATTTAATATTGATTTTCTTATCAATTGGTTCACCATTTTCAGTAAAAGCATCAGTTGAAGGGATATAGTAATCTTGACCTTTTTTGGTTAAATCAATTGTTTGACCATCTGAATCTGCACTTGGTGTGTAACCATTGAAAGTTGGAACTTTTTGTTCTGCAAATTTTTTATCAGTTGGAGTATAACTCCAATCAGAATAAGTAGCTTCTCCTGTTACAGAATCTATTTTTTTATTGCGAGTTGCATTGGCTTGTGTACTAGTAGTAAAAGTCTGGGTAGAGGTACCATCTTGATTTTGAAAACTTGTACCATTTGGTGCAGTAACAGTAATAGTTTCTTTAGCAGTTTTACTTAAATCATCTTGAGAATCAGATGCAACTTTTTCTGCATGTTTTTGTGCATCTTGTTTTAAAGCATTGGCATCTGAAGTAACTTTACTTTCATTTAAATTACTACGACCAGCCATACCTGCTTTTTCAAGTGAAGAAATATCTACATTAGTTGAAGCTTGATTTTTATCATTTGCTTGCTTAGTAGTAACTTCTTTTGCTTTATCACTTTCTTGATTCTCATTTTGTTTTTGAGAAATTTCTTGATTTGAATTTTCAGCTTTATTATCAACAGTATTATTAGTTGATTGAACTGAATTTTGCTCAGTTTCTTTATTACTCTCTTGATTAGAAACAGTAGCATCAGCATTAACCACTACCTTATTAATATCTTTAACATTAGTGGTGTCTGCTTTTGCTACATGACTAGGATCACTATCCACACTCGGTTCTTTTGCTGGATTTGTATCTGCCTTTACAGTTTGACTATTTGCCATTCCCATAAAGCTAATTCCAATTAAAACAGATGCAGCACCTGCTGAGAACTTACGGATAGAAAAACGTTCATTTCTTTCCTCCATTTTACGGAGTCGTTCATTATAATTATTTTTCGATAACATTTAATCAGCCTCAGTATAAAGTGTACAATCTTATATATAATTACATTACATAATAATAGTAACATATATAAATAACTATTGTTACTATTTCTTTCTGATAAAATCTCAGAATTATTTATAACAAAAAGCAACGCACTCTGCGTTGCTTTTTTGCTCGCGCTACTTACGCTTACCTGTTAAACCAATCAAACTAATTAAAGTTGCAGCTACACCAAGTACCATAGCAGCAGTACTTGTATTATGGTCTCGAATAGCTTGTCTTTCTCTTTCACGTTCAGTTGGTCTAATTCTATCTGCTTGAGGAATAAAGTGATCATAACGACTTGGTAAAGCAGGATTTCGCATTGCAGCAGGTACATATTCATTTCTTATATGTGTTGGAGCACTTACTTGCTTTTCTTTATTTTCTATTTGCTTTTGCTTTGCATCTTCTGCTGCCTTTTCTTCTGGTGTACGTTTCTTTCTAACACCAATAGTGAAGATTTGAGTCATTAAGTCATTATTATCAAAGCGTTGAACAACACCTTCTCGATCAAAGTTATTAAATACGATTTCATAACCAGCATCTTCAATTGCCTTAAGAGGAATTTCAGTACTGTATAAATCATTAATACTTTCACCGGGTTTACCTACCAAAGGTCCAGATGATGTTAATTGCGCACCATTTTTATCAATATCAATAAAGTTGATAATCGCAACTTGATCATGTGGTTCTACTGCACTAGCAGTGTCACTAACTTGACTTTCTACATCATTCGGCACATTTTGTGCCACTGCAGCAGGTCTTTCTATATTTGTTTCTTGAATAGGTTGTGCTTCAACTGGAGTCGCTACAGCTGCAGGAGCCTCAGTGTTTTCTTTAGGCTCATCTTGATTTTCAACTTTTTCAGGTTTAATCACATTTGAGCCTACTACTTCTGGTTGATTTTCTTGATTTGCCATATTTTCCTTTTCATCCTGATCTTTGAATTTGTTTTTACCTACTGGAATAACTAAAACGTCACTCTTAGTATCTGCCTTATAAGTTACTTTCAAATCTTTATCGGGTTGATGAGGAGTAACAGTCATTAAGTCACTACTATATCCCTCTACAGTAGGAACGATTTCATCAGGCATCACCTTAGTTGGATCAGTCTTAAGAGTAGTAAATACGGGTTGATCCGCACCTTCAATTGGATCACCATTTTCATCAACTGGTATAATACGACCATTTTCAACATAATTTACATTGACGATTCTATCTTCACGCGTAATTGGTTGTGCCTTAACCACTTTTACATCAGTATGATAGCCAGGTACCACTGGAACTTTTACATCATGAAAAGAATCAGGATCTACAACCCAGTCAGTAGTATACTTACCATTTTCTATAATTTGACCTGTAGGAGCAATCACAGTTATAGAACGATTCCAAATTGCATTTTGGACATTGTTAACTGGAGTCTTTTCACCTGCACCTTCAAAATCAACTGCAAAAGTTGTTTCTTGATGATATTCTGTTGGTTTAACTTTGTCATTTGGATGATCCACGTTAACTTGTGCCAATTCATGCTTCATAGTAATAATAAAAGTTGGAACAACATCATCACTATTTAGATAGAATTGAACTTCACCACCTGGGTTAAAGCCATTATTTACAAGTGAATAGCCCTTTTCATTTAATTCATCAATTTTAGTTTGAGGGTCATATTCAATAGGTGTATTAGGCATGCCTGTCAACTTATCTGATACAATTTCTCGATTATCATCAGTTATATCGACAAATTTGATAATTGCTGACTGCTCATCTGTTGAAGGATCTTTGTTAATATCATATTCAACAGTATATTCTCTATCGGGGTCATCAACATTGACTAATTCGCCACCTACAACAGTTTCATCAGGAATATAGCTTGGAATAGTTGGAGTACCAATCATTAAATGACATTGACTTTCTGGCTTCCAGCCCTTATCCTCAATCATCTTATGGGTAACTTTATCAACCTCAATAGTATGATTAAATATAATATGTGAAACATTATCCTGCGGACTTCTTCCCGCGGCTCCAGTATAGTGGACTGTTTGCGTACCAATCTTTTGGAGTTGTTCCTTACTAAACCCAAATCCGGGATTATCTACATCTACAACTTCATGACCATGACGAAAGCTAATTTCATATGGAGTCTCTTCATCATCACCAAAAAGTGGCTTTTTACCATTTGGATCAAATTTATTTTCAACAAGAACATAACCCTTGTCTTCTAATTCCTTGATCTTAGAACCACTATCAAACTCAATTGGAGTGTCCTTATTTCCTTCCAATTCGCCAGAGGTTCCAATGTTAGCTAAATCGTTATCTATATCTATGAAGTTTACAACTGCTTTTCGACCCTTACCAAAAAGAGCCATCTTTCTTGTTAATTTATTCATTAGATTCTAGCCTTTCATATACATCTATTATAATACGAGATAGTCTATTTTCCCAAGTATCACACAAAAAAAGTTTAAAAAAAGCATAGCCTCTTTACAGAAGCTATGCCTTTTTATATTTATACTCAAATTAAAGTACTAACTTAAGTATATTTTAATCCTTCTTCCGACGCTTCTTCACACCTGCAAGTCCAATCATGCCGATTCCTGCAGCAGTTGCTCCTAGAATTGCTGCAGAAGTTTCTTCATTATTGTTCTCACCTGTTTGTGGAAGAGTGGATTTAGTATTGTAGTGTTTCTTACCATTCTTATCAACATAACCTACAATCTTACCATCTCTAATAATATTGCCATTTTCGTCAATAGTTTCACCATGAGGTCTTACAGCATTAGTGTAATCTTCATTTTGTGAGTGAGGACGAATATTGTTATTCCAATTATTATTTTCAGAATGTGGACGAATATTATTATCATATTTCGGCTTATTAGGCTTATTGTTAGATGGCTTAGGTGAAACCGGAGTTATTGGCTCTTCTGGCTCTTCATCTGGTGTATCAGGTTCATCTGGTTCTACTGGAGTTGTCTTCTTTGTGTAGACTACTTCAGTATCCTTTGTTGGATCATCTGGAGTTACTGTACTTTGACTTGGTGTATAACCTTCAATGATCGGAACATTTTCATCTGGTACTACCTTGGTTGGATCGTTTGGATCGTTCTTGTATTGTGGTGTTTCTGCTCCTGGGATTGGGTTATGATCTGGATCCACTGGAACGATCTTACCGATCTTGTGGTAAACAACTACTACATTTGCATTTGGATCATTTGGTGTTACTGTCTTGCCGCCTGCTGTCTTGATCTCTGCAACGTAGCCCTTGATTACTGGAACATTAACTGTACCGAATGTGTAGCTGTTTTCACTTGGTACTCCATCTGTGATTGTAAATGTGTGAGTTTGAACATCTGAATCTCTAAGTGGAGTGTTGTTATTGTCTCCATCTACAAAGGTGATTGTTTGCTTACCTACCACTGTAGTTACTGATGGTTCCGGTGTTGGAGTTACTGGAGTAACTGGTGTGCTTGGCTTAGTGTAGACTACTTCAGTATCCTTGCCAGGATCCTTTGGTGTTACCGAGTTTTGACTTGGTGTGTAGCCATCAATTGTTGGCACTGGTTCATCTGGTACTACCTTAGTTGGATCATTAGGGTCTGTTACATATGTTGGAGTTGGTACATTTGGAATCTTGTTTCCTTCTGGATCAACTGGAACGATCTTACCATTTTCTGTGTAAGTTACTGTAACTTCTGCCTTTAAGTTATCTGGGGTTACTGTCTTGCCACCTGCAACTCGCTTATCTGCATGGTATCCATCTACTACTGGTGTCTCCACTGTGCCAAATTCATGACTTGTTACATTCCATGATCCCTTATCAATAATTTCTCCAGTTACATTGTCAAAAGTGATCTCCTTAGTGAAGTCAAAGCTTTGAACATTATCCTTTGGAGTCTTCTTATCTGCTCCTGTGTAGTGGATTGTTTGTGTACCTGTCTTCTTCAAATTGTCTAATCCAGTTCCTTCTGGATACTTAGGTCCATCTGGATTATTTGGATCGATTGGATCACCTGGATGACCTGGTTTATCTGGAGTTACTGTAGTTGTTGTATGTTCTACATAAATAGTTACTACTTGTGAACCCTTGGTGATTTCTCCTGGGATTGTTACATCTGGGTTGATCACCTTGTAACCCTTGTTGGTCAAGTTGGTGATTACTTCATTCTTGTTGTAGTCAACCTTTTGACCTACTTCTTGTTCTCCTGAATCGTAACCATATTCTGGAATATCCTTGCCAGTTGTATTGTCATGGACCTTCACAATTACTTGTCCCTTATCTGCTGGGATTGGGGTGTAGATTACTGGAGTATCTTCACCAGGGTTATCTGGTGTTACTGTTGGTACTTCTGGTGTGTAACCTGGAATACTTGGTACTGGTTCATTTGGTGTTACCTTAGATGGGTTATTTGGATCTGTTGGGTAAGTTGGGTTATCAACGTTTGGAATCTTATTGCCATTTGGATCAACTGGAACAATATGACCATTTGGCTCGTAGCTTACTACAACTTTGTAACTGTCAGAGTCATGGTTCAAAGTTACGCTCTTGATTGAACTTGTGCCTTCGCCATCTTTACTGATAGAAGTTACGTGGTAGTTTTCAACGAATGGAACATTTTGACCAGATACTGTTTGGTCTGGGCTCCAAGTAAGTGGTGTTACCCACTTGCCTGTTACCTTGTCCATTACTCCTTGAGCGGTGAAGTGAACTGTTTGTTCTACTGGTGCATGAACTTCCTTACCATTGTTATCTACAAAAGTAATAGTTCTTGTGACATCCTTAGATACATCACCTGATTCACTTGGCCACTTAGGTCCATCTGGATCATTAGGGTTGATTGGTTCACCTGGCTTACCAGGGTTAGTTGGGTTTACTGGAACTGTATCATGTTCTACATAAATAGTTACTACTTGTGAACCCTTGGTGATTTCTCCTGGGATTGTTACATCTGGGTTGATCACCTTGTAACCCTTGTTGGTCAAGTTAGTGATTACTTCATTCTTGTTGTAGTCAACCTTTTGACCTACTTCTTGCTCTCCTGAATCGTAACCGTAATCTGGAATATCCTTGCCAGTTGTATTGTCATGGACCTTCACAATTACTTGTCCCTTATCTGCTGGGATTGGGGTGTAAATCACTGGAGTATCTTTACCAGGATTATCTGGTGTTACTGTTGGTACTTCTGGAGTATATCCAGGAATACTTGGTACTGGTTCATTTGGTGTAACTCTAGTTGGATCACTTGGATCAGTTGGGTATTGCGGAGTTGGTACATTTGGAATTTTGTTTCCATTTGGATCAACTGGAACAATATGACCATTTTCTGTATAAGTTACTGTATCTTCTGCAGTTAAGTTATCTGGAGTTACTGTCATACCACCTGCAACTCGCTTATCTGCATGGTAACCATCAACCACTGGTGTATCAACTCTATTGAATTCATGACTTGAAACATTCCAAGAACCATTATCAATAATCTTACCAGTTACATTGTCAAAAGTAATTTGTTTAGTAAATTCAAAGCTCTTAACATCATCCTTAGGAGTCTTATCACCTGCACCTGTGTAATGAACTGTTTGAGTAGCAGTTCTCTTCAAATCATTAAGGGCAGTTCCTTCTGGATATTTTGGTCCATCTGGATTATTTGGATCAATTGGATCTCCTGGATGTCCTGGTTTATCTGGAGTTACTGTAGTTGTTGTATGTTCTACATAAATTGTAATGTTTTGCGTACCTTTAGCTACTTCATCAGGAATTACTTCATTAGGATTCAATACTTTGTAACCCTTGTTAGTTAATTCTGCGATTACACTATTCTTATCATAGTTTACCTTAGTTCCTGCATCTACATTACCAGTAGTATATCTGTATTGGTCAAGATTTTCACCAGTGGTGTTGTCATGTACATAAACATTTACTACACCCTTATCAGCATCTGGCTTAGTATAAACTACTTCAGTATCCTTACCAGGATCGTTTGGAGTTACTGTTGGTACATTTGGATTGTAGCCTGGGATATTTGGCACTGGTTCATTTGGAACTACCTTAGTTGGATCACTTGGATCTGTTGGATATTGCGGTGTTGGTACATTTGGAATCTTGTTTCCTTCTGGATCAACTGGAACAATATGACCATTTTCTGTATAAGTTACAGTCTCTTCTACTTCTGGATTATCTACAGTAACAGTCTTGCCACCAGCAGTCTTCTTATCTGCATGGTAACCATCAACTACTGGAGTATCAACATTAGTGAAAGTATGACTATCTGGTGTCCAGCCATTATCCTTAACAATCTTACCAGTGACCTTGTCAATTACTAATTCATGATTGAAAGTAGTATTTTGAACATTATCCTTAGGAGTCTTGTCACCTGCACCTGTGTAATGAATAGTTTGTTTACCTTGCTTAATCAAACTATCCTCACCAGTATTTTCTGGCCACTTAGGTCCATCTGGATCATTTGGATTAATTGGTTCACCTGGTTTACCTGGATTGCTTGGGTTAACTGGTGTAGTACCGTGTTTAAGCACAACCTTGAAAATTTGTTTGTTACCATCAATATTGTCAAATGCGGCATCATCTGGGAAACCATTGTTTACCAAAACATAACCTTGATCAACTAACTTCTTAATTGTCTCAGCAGTTGAGTAATTAATCTTATCGCCTGGCTTACCAGTTAATTCTGGTGATTCAGTAATAATCTTATCGTTTTCATCTTGGTCAATATATTGAACGATAGCAATTTGATCCTTAGCTTCTGGAGTTTCATCCTTAGTGTATGGAACTGGAGTATCCTTTGTTGGATCTTCTGGAGTTACTGTTGGTACATTTGGTCTATAGCCTGGAACATTTGGTACTGGTTCATTTGGAACTACCTTAGTTGGATCATCTGGATCATTTTGGTAACTTGGAGTTGGTGCATCTGGAATATCATTACCATTTGGATCAACTGGAACAATCTTACCAATCTTATGGTAGGTAATAGTAATTTCAGCATTTGGATCTTCTGGAGTTACAGTCTTACCTTTAACAGTCTTAGAATCAGTTACATAACCAGTAATTACAGGTGCTGTTGCATCCTTATAAGTATGGCTATCTTCATTCCACTTACCAGTTACGCCATTTTTGATAAATTCAAAACTATCATTTACTTCATCTGGACGAAGTTGGTTGCCTTGATCATCAACATAGTGAACAACTTGAGTACCTGTTACCTTAGTATCATCCTTAGTGTAAACAACTGGAGTATCCTTTGTTGGATCTTCTGGAGTTACACTTGGTACATTTGGATTGTAACCAGGAATATTTGGAACGGGTTCATTTGGAGTTACCTTAGTTGGATCGTTTGGATCATTCTTATAAGGAACTTCTGGAACATTCTTAGATGGATCACTTGGATCTGGAACTGGATTACCATTTGGATCTTGTGGAACAATGTTACCTATCTTCTTGTAAATAACAGTATCTTCAAGATTTTCTTGAACTGCTTTGTCACCTTCAACATAAGTTGAAACAGCCTTACCATTCTTGGTCTTAGTCATTGCAACATAGCCTTCGATAACTGGAACATTAACATTCTTGTAAGTATCAATATTTGACTTCCAAGCTTCGTCTGGATTTAAAATTTCACCAGTTACCTTGTCAATGTTCAAAGTACGAGTCCAAGTTGAAGTTTGTACATTATCATCTGCAGCCTTAGTTCCATCTTCATATTGGAAATGAAGAGTAGAAGTATATTCCTTACTCAAGCCGTCCTTACCAGAATCTTTTGGCCACTTAGGTCCATCTGGATCATTTGGATTAATTGGTTCACCAGGTTTTCCTGGGTTTTCTGGAGTAACTGGAACAATACCATGCTTCAAGTGAACTTCAAAGTTGTTTACATCGCCCTTCTTAAAGACTTCTTTACCATCAGTAAAGTTACTTGAAACAAATTCATAACCTTTATCTTCATAACTCTTGATTGTACTTTGAGTTGTGTAGTTAATTGGGTCGCCAGCTTCACCCTTCAACGGATCAGTTTGTAAAGTAGTACCAGTAGTATCATCAATGTAAACTACTTTACCAGTTGCAGGATTCTTGTCTTTATCATAAACAACTGGAGTATCCTTGGTTGGATCTTCTGGTGTTACAGTTGGAACATTTGGAGTGTAACCTGGAATATCTGGAACTGGTTCATTTGGAACTACCTTAGTTGGATCATCAGGATCATTCTTGTAAGGAACTTCTGGAACGTTCTTAGATGGATCGCTTGGATCTGGAACTGGATTACCATTTGGATCTTGAGGAACAATATTACCAACCTTGTGGTAAACAATAGTAATTTCAGCATTTGGATTTTCTGGAGTTACTGTTTTACCTTCTACAGTCTTAGAACTAGTTACATAACCTTCGATTACTGGAGCAATTGCATCCTTATACTTGTAACTATCTTCATTCCACTTACCAGTTGCTCCATCTTTAGTAAACTCTACACGATCATTTACTTGATCTGGACGAAGCTTATTACCTTCACTATCTACATAGTGGACAGTTTGTTGACCTGATACTTGAGTATCATCCTTAATATAAGGAACTTCTACATCCTTAGATGGGTCTTGTGGATTAGGCTCAACTGGATCACCTGGTTTACCAGAATCTGGTTTATATCCTGGAACACTTGGCTTCTCACCATTATCAACCTTAGATGGGTCGTTAGGATCAGTTGGGAATTGTGGATGATCTTGTCCTGGAATTGGATCACCGGTAGTCTTATCAACTGGGATAATATGACCATTTGGTGCGTAAGTTACAACTACTGTGTAATCATTTGCATCATGATTTACTGTTGCACTATCAACATTTACATTATCCTTTGAATCCTTATCAACACTAATTACATGGTAGTTTTGAACTACTGGAGTCTTTTGAGAAGCAAAAGTTTGATCTTCTGACCAAGTAAGTGGCGTAATCCATTTTCCAGTTACCTTGTCTAAGACACCTTTAGCAGTGAAATGAACAGTTTCAGTAACTGGAGAACTTAATTCCTTACCTGTTTCATCAACATATTTAATAGTACGAGTTACATCCTTAGTTAAATCAGTAGCATTTGTACCATCTGGATACTTAGGGCCGTCTGGATCATTTGGATTAATTGGTTCATCTGGCTTACCTGGGTTTTGTGGATCAACAGGAACAATACCATGTTTCAAATGAACTTCAAAGTTGTTTACATCGCCTTCTTTGAAGACTTCTTTACCATCAGTAAAGTTACTTGAAACGAATTCATAACCTTTATCTTCATAATCCTTAATTGTATTTTGAGTTGTGTAGTTAATTGGGTCGCCAGCTTCACCCTTCAACGGATCAGTTTGTAAAGTAGTACCAGTAGTATCATCAATGTAAACTACTTTACCAGTTGCTGGTTTTTCATCTGGTGCGTAAGTTACGACTACTGTGTAATCACTGTCATCATGAGTAAGTGTTGCTTGAGCAACATTATTGCCATCAGCATCCTTATCAACATTAATTACGTGATAACCGTCAACAGTTGGTGAAGTTACAGCGTTAACCGTTTGATCCTTTGACCAAGTAAGTGGTGTAATCCATTCACCAGTTACTTTATCCAAGACACCACTTTGAGTAAATGTAGTCTTTTGTTCAACTGATGGAGCAACTTCTTTACCAGTATTATCAACATATTTAATAGTACGAGTTACATTCTTAGTTAAGTTAGTTGCACTTGTTCCTTCTGGATACTTAGGGCCATCTGGATCATTTGGATTAATTGGTTCATCTGGCTTACCTGGATTACTTGGGTTAACTGGAACAGTACCATGTTTTACATGGACTTCATAGCTACCACCATTCTTTGGCATTTTTCCATCAAGGCCAGCACTAGTAAAGTTATCGCTTACTAATTCATAACCTTCATTTTCAAGCTCAGTAATAGATGGTTGAGTAGTGTAGTTTAATTCACTACCTGGAGCACCAGTAATTGTCTTATCATAACTAGTTAATTCAGTATTAGTAGTATCATCATAATACTTAATTGTTATAGTTTGTTCAGCTGGTCCCTTCTTGTAAACAACTACAGTTTCATAATTTTCTGGTAAACCAGTAATTCCTTTATTCTTAAAGTCATCAGTTAATTGACCATTTTCAACCACACCTTCAGTTGGCATTTGGAACTTAGCAGTAACGCTAGAACCATTTGCACCAACAGTTACGCCAGGTGCATTAGTTGATTGAATAGTCGCAGTATAACCGTCAAGAACTGGAGAATCAACTGAAGAATATGGATTTTCTTTTGAAGTATTAACAGCGTTAGTAATTTCCCAACCGCTATCTTTTGAAACAGCATAGTTATTCTTAAGGAATTCAAGTGTTTCATCAGAATTATGAGTTGAAGCATATTCTTGCACTTTACTCAAAGTATCAGGAGTAAGATCTAAGTTAATTTGACGATCTAAATCAAGCTCTTGGGTTTTAACGATTGGATTTCCACTTGCATCAGTTACTGGAGTACCATCTTCATATACATATTTAATAATATTTTTATGAGTTCCAGTAGCTTCAGTAGTTGTTGTATGAGGGAACCAAATTTGATGACTAGCACGTTGAGTGGAAATACCGTAATATGGTGCATCCTTACCAGTCAATGGGGAACCATCGTAGTTATGAACTTGGTTAGCTCTAATTCCACCAGTGAGACCAATACCATTTATAGAAAGGTCTGGGTTAGCATTATTATTCCAAATATCTTGAGTTTGGAAACCACTCATTGGAATATCAACACCATTAACATTAAGCCAAAGTTGTTGAGAGCTATCTGATTTTATTTTTTGATAAACAACATAATCAGAGCCATTAATGCTAAACTCTCCTTTTCCTCCTCCAAATCCCATGTAGACTAAGTTAGAAGTCCATTTATTAGAAGTAGTATTAATATTGTCACCACCAACTGGCATCCAACCAGTAGTAGCACCACCATTAGAATAACGTTGTAAATTTACATAAAGTGGATCATTAATACTAATTCTACCGAATCCTTTATCTAGAGGGAATGAAATAAGTTCTGCATAAAAGTTAGTGTTATCGTCACGAATATCAATTGTTGCACCTTTTTTAGAAGTAAAGGCAGTATTACTATCTCTACTACGTGAATCAAGTGAAACAACGTCATCCCATGGATTATCACCACGACCTTCAAGAATTACACGGAAGGTTGCATACTCACCAATGGTAATATTACCATTCTCATTAACCCCAACATAGTTATAACCATCATAACTACCTGAAGTTCCAGTTTTGCCAACTGAGTGTAAGTAAAGCACTGAGTGATCAGATACATTAATGTTACTATTATTTGCTAAATCAAGCGCTACCCCACGACCCTTGTTTTCAAAGTGAATATTGGAGTACTCACCAGTAGTAAAGTTAGAATTATTACCTAAAATAATACCGTCACGACCAGTGAAGTTGAATGTAGTATGGTCTCCTAAAATAACGTTAGATGGTCCAGACTCTCGTGATTGTGATTTATATCCACCAAAACGGTCACTGTCAGTTACACTAGGACGACCTGCACCGATTGCAATAGCTTGTCCAATGCTTGTATTCATATTAACAACAGCATTACGACCAGTAAGGAAACTACCGCCCTTTTCCATAAATACACCAGCATTGTGGTAACGAGCACGATCAGTTGCACCATTAATATTGGTATTAATATTTAAAGTTGCATTATCATCAACTTTTACAGTTGAACCATCTGCTAAATTAATACCATCTCCTACAGCAGCACGCTTAATATTCAAAGTTGCGTCATTAAGGACTTCAACTCCAGAACCTTCAAAGTTGGCTTTACTATTACTATTTGCTCCAACATTTGAATTTACAGTTCCCTTAATCTGAGTTCTACCACTACCACCAACACTACCATTAATAGTAAGGTTATCTAAAGTTAAAACGGCATTATTTGAAATAGATCCAGAACCACCATTAAGAGTTAAAGTAGCACCATCCAAACCATGAATAATGAAGTTTTTAGAAAGGTTCAAATCACCAGTAAGATTAATGTTACCCTTTAAGTTAACACCTTGAACACTGCTATCCCAACTGTTAGCTGCATTAAGCAAGTCCATAGCATTATCAACAGTCTTGAAGTTCTTTTCAGCTTCGTTGATTTCATCGTTGGTTTTTTGTGCATTAGCATTATTAATTGCACCAGAAATTGCACTTCCTGCTTGACCAATACCACTAAGAATATCATCCCAGCTCACTAAGCTTGCGCCAAGTTGATTTTTCAAAGCAGCATTTGCCTTACCTAATTCACTAAGTTCTGCAGTATTTAATGTAGTAGTTCTAGCTGCAGTTTTAGCATCTGATTTATCATCTTTTGAATCAGTTGTAGTTGCTTTCTTATTAGCTTCATCAAGTTTAGCTTGTAAATCAGTATTAGTAGTATCTACTTTTTCAGCACCTTTAAGTGCAGCAGCATCAATATCGTTTGCTTTATTTTCAGTCTTATCTGCAGCTTTTTGACCATTTTGTGCAGCAGATTCGATTTTTTGAGCCTGAGCTTTTTCGTCAGCTTGGCTATTTGTTATTTCAGCTTTCTTATTCTCTGTATTTTCAGTTGCTTTCTCAATATGAGTTTGTGTGTTTTGAGTAGCTTCTGCTACTTTTTGATCAGCAACTTCTTCATTACTTTTTGTTGCTTGATCTACACTTTGATTAGTTTTATTTTGCTCATTAGTCTCAGTAGTTTGTGCATCATTACTTGCATCAACAACTACTTTATCAACTTTTTGAGTACTTACTACGGCACTTTCACTGTTTTGTGCCTTATCAGCTTCATTATTATCAGCCTTAGTATCAGCCTTAATAATATCAGCATTATTACCTAACCATAAACTAGTTCCAAGAAGGACAGACGCAGCTCCAACTGTCAACTTACGAATACCGAAGTGAGATTGACGTTCAGCAGTCTGAGCCATCTTTTGAACACGATTATTTTTAGAAACCATTGTTCAGCCTCCAAATTCCTAATTACTCATTTTCTTAAAATTTTTCCCAAAAATAAACAGCCACTCCCTAGTGGTTGCTTTTTTATCACCTCTATATAATAACATGTATTATTTAAAAATCAAGAATAAAATTACACCCGTTTTCACTTGTTTCTATTATATTTTTATAATTTCTATAAAAATATAATTATCTTTATCTTATGCTAATTTTTGATTAGAGTAAGACTTAAAGCATTTTCTATAAGCAAAACAATTAATAAATATGTACAAAATAGATATATGTATTTTATATACGTTTTGATTAAATAACAAATTTTGAACAATAAAAAACAGATTGCCTTTATAAACAACCTGTTTTTTATAAAATTTATTTAAAATGCAAATAAATTAAAGTGGAATTTTGGAAGCTGAAGTTTTGGAACTTTAATAGTAATGCTACCCCAAGATAGTTTTGGAAGTTGCAACCCAATCTTTTGATTAAAGTTGTTAAAATCATTCTTAATAGTTGCAACTTGTTTTTGAACACCATCTTGAACTTGTTTGATTACTTCCTGTGCTTTAGCATAAGCAGTCTTCAATGAAGCTGTTCCATAGTGAATTACATCTAACATAAGCTTACCAGCTTTACCATTAATTACATCAGTAACTAAAGTCTTAACGTTAGTATTTTTAATATTATCAATTAATTTTTGTGCGTTAGCTTTTTGACCATTTTCAAAGTTTGGAATTATATTCTTAAATTTATCTAACCAACTAGTACCATGATGTTGGCTAATACTTGAAGTTACGTTTTGAATGATACCTTGAATGCCACCTAAGTTAGCTACAAGTTTTTGACCGGCTGCTTCGCCTTCTTTCAAAACGCCATTCCAATTGCCGCGAATCATATCTTTAGCCATGTTTTGAACATTTGGATCTGAAACAATTGAGCCAAGTTGGCCAATAACTTGTTGCATTTGTGCTTGCGTCATTGATGGGATATTGAATTGCTTCAATTGCTTTTGCCAATCACTTCCAGCAAGCTTACCGGTTACGTTTTGAATAATACCTTGAATGCCACCTAAGTTAGCTACAAGTTTTTGACCGGCTGCTTCGCCTTCTTTCAAAACGCCGTTCCAATTACCACGGATCATGTCTTTAGCCATGTTTTGAACGTTTGGATCTGAAACGATTGAACCAAGTTGACCAATAACCTGTTGCATTTGTGCTTGCGTCATTGATGGGATATTGAATTGCTTCAATTGTTTTTGCCAATCATTTCCAGCAAGCTTACCGGTTACGTTTTGAATAATACCTTGAAAGCCACCTAAGTTAGCTACAAGTTTTTGACCGGCTGCTTCGCCTTCTCTCAAAACGCCGTTCCAATTGCCGCGAATCATGTTCTTAGCCATATTTTGAACATTTGGATCTGAAACGATTGAACCAAGTTGACCAATAACTTGTTGCATTTGCGCCTGAGTCATTGATGGGATATTGAATTGCTTCAATTGCTTTTGCCAATCACTTCCAGCAAGCTTACCAGTTACATTCTGGATAATACCTTGAATGCCACCTAAGTTAGCTACAAGTTTTTGACCGGCTGCTTCGCTTTCTTTCAAAACGCCGTTCCAATTGCCACGAATCATATCTTTAGCCATATTTTGAACATTTGGATCTGAAACAATTGAACCAAGTTGACCGATAACTTGTTGCATTTGTGCTTGCGTCATTGATGGGATATTGAATTGTTTCAGTTGCTTTTGCCAATCACTTCCAGCAAGCTTACCAGTTACATTCTGGATAATGCCTTGAATGCCACCTAAGTTAGCCACAAGTTTTTGACCGGCTGCTTCGCCTTCTTTCAAAACGCCGTTCCAATTACCACGAATCATGTTCTTAGCCATATTTTGAACGTTTGGATCTGAAACAATTGAACCAAGTTGACCAATAACTTGTTGCATTTGTGCTTGCGTCATTGATGGAATTTCAAAGTTTTCTAATCTAGCTCGAACTTCATTAGATGATGCAACAGTCTTATCTACACCATAAAGGTTCGCAATCTTCTTAGCATTCTTCTCATCAATTTGATTTGCTTGAATAGTATTTTTAATACTTGTTTGAAGTTTTATATTACCAACATTTGCAAGATTACTTTCAAGATCAGAATTTGTATTATTTTTAACACCTTTTAATGCAATCTTAGACAAGTCAAAATCTTGAGTATCTTCAGTTTTATCAACCTTAGCTTGTTGAGCTGATTGTTGAATAGAATTCAAACTATTAGTAATTGTGTTTGAACTATTATTTTGATTTTGAACATTGAGTTTACCATTTTGAACTTGAATTTGAGCAGCTGATTGAAGAGCATTCTTAGTTGCATCTGATAATTGAACAGAAGAATTATCTTGTACTGAAGAATTACTTTGAACCGGAGAAGCAACTTCTTGCTCTTTATTTACAATTGTTTCAGCAACTTGATTATTATTTTGCTTATTATCAGTTACTGATTTAGAAGAATTTGCCTCAATCTTGTTGTCTTTAACATTGCTCTTAATATTTGTAGAAGCTTCATTAGTTACTTCTGGTTTCTCAGTTTGTTGACTTTGAGCTTCTAAACTAGCTTCTTGCACTGTAGCCTCTTGGGATTTTTCATCATTTTTTTGCGTAGAAGCTTGCGTACTTTCAGAAGTATTATTAGAAGAATCAGTAGTTGACTTTTGAACATCTTCACTTTCTGATGGTTGCTCATTTTGTTGTGCAACTACTACAACCTTCTTAGCACTAGCTGCACCCGTTGAAGCAGCTACTTTCGCTTCTTGGCTAGCGCTATCTTGATGGTTATTATCGTCAATAGTATCTGCTTTAGCAGTATTAGCATTAGTACCTATCCATAAGGTAGTTCCTAAAAGAACTGAAGCGGCACCAATTGTTAATTTACGGATGCCAAAATGCTGTTGACGCTCTACTACTTGTTCTGATTTCTCTGTGTATTTGTTTTGTGAATTCATCTTTTAAATTCAGCCTCCGACCTTTTTAACTTCTCTAAAATCATTACACTTATATAATAACACGTATTATTAAATTTGGAAGTGTTTCCACTTTTAAATAACAAAAAAGGATAAAACACGTTCGTGTCTTATCCTTATTAGTTATTTTATAAAACTAATTTTGCTTTTTGCGCTTTTTAACTCCAGCAAGTCCTACCATGCTAAGAGCTGAAGCAATTCCACCTAAAGCTACTTGATTTAAATCAACTTTATCATTAGTACCAGTTTGTGGAAGTTTACTATTCACTTGCTTTACGTTTGGTGAATTTTTAACTAACTTACTACGCTTATTACTTAAGCTTAAACTATTAGTTTTATTACTTAGAGTTTCTGCATGTGGCTCCAAGTTTTTATTCCAGTTACCTGATACGACTTTAGCATTATTACTTTGAGCAGAAACAGGAGTACTATCTTCAGAAGCTTCTCCTGAATCTTCATCTGAAGAATCATCATTATCATCTGAATCATAGTTAGAATCTTCATCATTAGAATCATAACCTGAATCTTCACTATTAACATTAGAATCTGTTGATTTAGTTTCTTCAGTTTCATCAGTATTATTAGAATTCTCTTGAGAAGTTGAATTGGAATCTGATGGAGTAGCATTAGTTTCTGAAGAAGTAGTCTCAGATGGAGTAGAATCTGATACTGCAGGTTGAGTAGGTTGAATTGGATTTGGTGTAACAGTATTAGTTTCTGATGGAGTATTTGATGAATCAGGTTTATTATCATTTGATTTTGATGGACTTGGATTATCTGCCGGCTTATTGTCATCTGGTTTTGTTGGACTTGGATTGTCTGCTGGCTTATTGTCAT